>JBDHSY010000182.1:0-6380 GCA_039808405.1 Xanthobacteraceae bacterium | reverse complement strand
TGCGCGAGGACACCCGCCGGCGCTTCCCGTTCTCTGGTATCGTGTTTGAGGAATACAACGCCACGGTGACGCTCTCGACCGGCGCGATCGAGACGCTGATTCCAGCGGGCGAAGGCATTGCCTTCCCGCTCGGCACCATGGACACCTTCGTGACCTATGGCGCGCCGGCCAACCTGATCGAGACCGTCAACACCATGGGTCTGCCGATCTATGCCCGCCAGATTGCGCGGCTGGACGGCAGCGCCATCGACGTCAAGACCGAGGCCTCGCCACTACCGATCAACAAGCGCCCGCGACTTGCCGTCAAGATTACTACCAGCAACTAAGCTATCGTGGTGGACGCATTCACCGCGGCGATCGATGCGCTGTTCACCGACCCGAATATTGCCCGCGTCGCGATCTGGCGTCCGGGCGGGGTGGGGTCGGGCGTCGCTGTTCGTGTCGCCGTACGGCGGCCCGACCAGGTCGTTGGCTTCGGCGACAGCCGAGCAATCCTGCCGACGGTGCTCATCGATGTGCGCCGCTCGGAGGTCGCCGAACCTGCGAGCGGCGACACGGTCGAGTTCGATGGCGACACCTTTGAAATCATCGCGCCGCCCATTGCTGACAGCCTGCGGCTGGTGTGGGTCTGCGAGGCCTCGTTGCAGGGTTGAGCTGATGCGCTTCACGTTGAAGGCCGACGATCTCGCTAAAGTTCTCACTGACAACGAAATACAGGCAGCGCGCTCGGTCACCGGCGCCATGCGCGAGGTGACCGATGGGCTCAAGGGCGATCTGCGCGCCGATGTCGTCGATGCCGGCCTCGGACGTCGACTCGCCAACACCTGGCGCGGCAAGACCTTTCCCGAGGGCGGCGCAAGCCTCGATGCGGCTGCCTTTATCTGGTCGAAGGCACCGAACCTTGTCGACGTCTTCGATCGCGGCGTAACCATCCGCTCGAAGAACGGTTTCTGGCTTGCGATCCCGACGCCGGCCGCGGGCGCGACTGGTCTGACGACGACCGGCGCTCGTGCACGGATTACGCCCGGCGGCTTCGAGCGGCGCACCGGCATGCGGCTGCGCTTCGTCTATCGTCGCGGAAAGCCGTCGCTGCTGGTCGTCGACAACGCGCGGCTGAGCAAGCGAGGGCTGGCACGGCCGAACGCCGGTCGGACCCGCAGCGGCGCGCAGTTCACCCGCCTGACAGGTCGATCGACCGTCGTGGTGTTCATCCTGGTGCCGCAGGTCACGCTACGCAAGCGGCTCGATGTCGAGCCGATCGCACAGCGCTGGGCAAACCGCGTCGGTCCGATCCTCGCGCAGCATTGGAGATGATCGTGCATCAGGCGCGAATGGCAATGGCCACTATTCTCCCATCCCTTGCTTTCATAGCAGCCATTTTGATCGTGACCGTGCCGTGACCAGCAAGCGTGAACAGGTGCTCGATGCGATCGTCGCTCTGATCGCCGCGGCAGTGCCGGAGGCGAAGGTCGAACGCAATCTGGCAAAGCCCGAGCGGGTACCGCCAGGCGGCCTCGTCATTATCCGTGACGGCGATCCTGGTGAGCCCGAAGCGACACTGTCGCCTTTAACCTACATCTTCAGTCATCGCATCCCGATTGAAGTCGCGGTGCATCAAGGGATCGGCCCGCGCGAACAGGCACTCGATGCAATCCTCGGCCGGATCGGGATCGAGATTGCAGCCAATCGGACGCTGTGGGGTTTATGCGATTTTATCGAAGCCGAGGCGCCGGCCACTGCCGATGTCGAGAGCTCCGGCGCATTGCCCGGGCGCTGGGCCGATGTCGTGCTCATTGCAACCTATGCCACGCCCGATCCGCTGAACTGAATATCATCAACATCATTCCGGGAGATTGACATGGCTCGCGCCAGAGGCGCCAACGCAGTGATGGCGATTGCTTTTGAAGCCACCTACGGCACGCCGCCGGCGTCCGGATTTCACAAACTGCCGTTTGTGTCGTCCGGCCTCGGCGACGAGCAGAACCTGATCGAGAGCGATCTGTTGGGGCTCGGGCGCGAGCCGCTGCCACCGAGCCGCGATGTGGTCAACAACGAAGGCGATGTCGTTTTGCCGGTTGATCTGCGCAATTTCGGCTATTGGCTTAAATTGTTGTTCGGCGCGCCAACGACCACAGGGATCGCACCTGATTATGTGCACACCTTCATCTCTGGAGCGCCGGCGCTGCCTTCGATGGCGATCGAGATCGGGCTGCCGGAGGTGCCGAGCTATGGCATGAATGTCGGCGCCCGCGCCAACACCATGCGCATCCAGATGCAGCGCTCGGGTCTCTTGAACGCCACCATGAGCCTGATCGCACAAGGTGAGACGAAGGGCACGTCCACGGGCGCAGGCACACCGGCGGAGGCCGTTATCGAGCGCTTCTCGCAGTTCATGGGCGAGATCAAACGCGATGGCATGGCGCTCGGCCATGTTGTCTCAGCCGAGCTCAGCTATTCCAACAACCTCGACAAGGTCGAAGTCATCCGCCCTGATGGCCGCATCGAGGATGCAGACCCTGCGATGGTGACTGCAACGGGAAATATTGTAGTACGCTTTGCCGACACCACGTTGCTCGATCAGGCTGTAAGTGGTGCGGCCTGTGAACTCTCATTCGGCTGGCAGATCGATGCTGAAAAATCACTCACTTTCACGCTGCACGATGTCTACCTGCCGCGCCCGAAGCTGCCGATCTCCGGCCCCGACGGCATTCAAGCGACTTTCGCGTTTCAGGCGGCCAAGGACCCGGTTTTGAACAAGACCGTGACTGCGGTCTTGATGAACGACGTAGCGTCCTATTGATCAGGCTGCTGAGCGGGCCGCGGCAAGCGCGGCAAGGGTTGCTTTGGGATCGCGAGCAACCAGCAAGAGAAGCGAGCGGGCCGCGGGATCGATGGCGTTGCGCCCCTGTTCCCAATTGCGCAAGGTTGCAACCGGAACGCCAAGCGCAGCCGCAAACTGTTCCTGCGTCATCCCAATTCGCTTGCGGATAACATGCGGCGAGAAGCTAGTTTCCAGAGTGTATTCGGCGTCGGGGCTCTCACCATCCTCGATCATATGCCGCCGGATATCTTTCTCGGTCGTGGCGTCGATCTTCGTCCAATCGACGTTGCGTTTCGATGCTTTGATCTGTTCTAGGGTCTTGCGGACGATAGCCATCGTTCCTTCTCCCTTTTGCGGGACGCTCGCGCCGAAATAATCCGCCGTCTTTCAGCTCGGTTTGTGTAGATCACAGTCAGGAAGCGGCCGTTCACAATCCCCACTGCGACAACTCTATCCTCGCCCCAGTCCTGGCGACGGTCTTCCCATTCGACGACCGGCCCAGCGAAGATTTCGACTGCAGTGTCAAACCCAAATCCGCGTTCGCGGCGGGTCCAGTCGCTCTTGGCTTCGTCCCACTCAAATTCCATCGTCATTCTACGCGAATCGCGTAGTCCTTCAAGTTGTCGTCTGCGCGATCCGCGTACTCAATTCGAATCGCCAGTTCCCCGGAGAACGCTACCATGCTCAAGCTATATCCGACGTCTTGCCGAACAGAACGACCGCACCAGCGCACAGCGCGTGCTGCTGGAGGCGATGCGCAGTAGCCTTGCTAATGCCGAGCAGGCGACGACCGCGCTTGGCCGTGCCTGGGACGCGGTCAAGCGCTCGGCCTCGGACGCCTATGACGCCGTTGGTCGGGCCATCGACCGCGCCGCTGGCGGCGGCACATCCGAGGAGCAGCTCGCCCGAATCGAGCAGCGTATCGCGGCGCTGTCGCGCGGCTCGAATAGTGCGCCATCGCGGGTCCTGGCGGAGCTTCGGCGACAAGCCGATGATCTTCGTGCTCGCATTGTAGATGCAAGGCACCAGGCCGATGTTGGCCGCATCGAAGCGGAGGCGCGCGCTCTCTCGCTGAAAGTCGGCGAGGCGGTGCGCGACATCATCCCCGGCACCGAGACGATCCGCCAGCTGGAGGTGCTGCGTGGCTCGCCGATCTATCATTTTGGCGGCATTGTCGGTGGTGCGGCACCGTTGCGCCTCGTCCCGGCGGCCGCTTTCCACAACGCACCCCGCTTCCATGACGGCGCGTTCCTTAAATCCGACGAGGTGCCCGCAATCCTGCAGCGCGGTGAGCGAGTGCTCAACCGTAGCGAAGCCGCCGCCTATGAACGCGGCGCGAAGGCTCCGATCGTCCTCAACTTTTCGGTGACGACGCCGGATGCTGCCTCGTTCCGGCGGGCCCAGAGCCAGATCACCGCCGATATGGCGGCCGCGCTGCGGCGCGCGGAGCGCAACCTGTGAGCGGATTTCACGATATACGGTTTCCGGACGCGGTGGCGCGCGGAGCGACTGGTGGCCCCGAGTTCTCGACCGACATCATCGCGGTCGCTTCCGGCTTCGAGCAGCGCAACGTCAACTGGTCGGAGGCGCGTGCCAAATACGACATCTCGACCGGCATTCGTACCCGTGAGCAGATGGCCGAGGTCATCGCCTTCTTCCGCGCCCGCAAGGGCCGAGCCTATGGCTTCCGCTTCCGCGACTGGAACGATTTTGAAGCCGAAGCCCAGCCGCTCGCGCCGACTACCGATCCGCTGATCTGGCAGCTGACTAAGCAATACGCCTCGGGGCCTTCGGCGGATCAGCGCGTCATCACCAAGCCCGAGGCTGGCACCGTAGTCGTTCGCGTCGGCGGCAATCCGGTATCGGTCGATGTCGACCACCTGACCGGGCTGATTACGTTCGGCCTTGCGCCCGCGACACAGCCTTATGCGGACTTCCTGTTTGACGTGCCGGTCCGCTTTGACACCGATCATCTGCCGGTGGTCGCGGTCGCCTATCACATCCAGCAGGTTTCCTCGATCGCTTTAATCGAAATCAGGGCCTGATCCATGAAGACCATATCTGCCGCGCTCGCCGCACATCTTGCCGGCGAGGTGACGACGCTTGCGACGTGCTGGCGCCTGGAGCGGACCGACGGCTGGGCGCGCGGCTTCACCGATCACGATAGCAACCTCGTCATTGATGGCCTGACTTATGTAGCTGCAACCGGCTTCTTGCCGAGCGCGATTAAATCCGGCGCCGATCTGTCCGTCGACAACCTCGATGTGGACGGGTTTCTCGATGATGACGCGCTCAAGGCAGAGGACCTCTCCGCCGGTCTGTTCGACGGCGCCAGGATCGACATCTTTCTCGTCAACTGGGCCGACCTGTCGCAAGGTCGCGTGCTCCTTCGTCGCGGCTCGCTTGGCGAGATCAAGCGCGCCGACAATCGTTTCTCGGCGGAGATTCGCGGCATCGCGAATCGCCTTCAGCAGGTTGCGGGCAAGCTCTATTCACGGCTCTGTCGTACCAATCTGGGCAGCGTCGAGTGCAAAATCGTGCTGGCTCCGCTGACAGACGAACTCGTCATCAGCGCTGTATCCAGTGGCGACACCTTCACGGTCCCGACGGCACGGCCGACCGGCTTCTACACCTTCGGCATCTGTACCTTCCTGACCGGCGCAAACGCGGGTGCGGCGACCGAAGTGCTTCAGCACAACGGCCAATCGATCCAGCTGTTCACACCGATGCCGCGACCGATCACGGTCGGTGACCAGGTCCGGCTGGTCGCCGGCTGCGATAAGACCCCAGAGACCTGTTATGCCCGTTTCGGCAATATTTTGAACTTCCGCGGCGAGCCGCACATTCCGGGCAACGACAAGGTCTTCTCCTATCCGGTGCGCGGGTGATGACCGCTGACGCGGTCCCGGACAGCACCGAAGATCCGTGCTCGCGAAGGCCACTTCTTACTGATCCTGATTGCCTCATGCCGATGTTCACCCGAGATGCAGTGATCGCCGAGGCGCGGAGCTGGCTCGGCACGCCCTGGCACCATCAGGCATCTCTTAAGGGGGTTGGTTGCGACTGCATCGGCTTCGTGCGCGGCGTCGTGCTGCCATTCGTCGGCGAGGTGACGATCCCACTCGACTATCCGGAGACCTGGCACCTCTACCGCGCCGAGCCGCGCATGTATCTCGGCTTCAAGGCACACGCCCACGAAATCGACGTGACCGACGTGCTGCCCGGCGACATCCTGCTGTTCGGCGCCGGCAAGGGTCCGGCGCACCACTGTGCCTATGTCGCGCCAGGCGACGGGCTGATCCACTGCTACCGCGAAGCCGGCAAGGTGGTCGAGCACGATTTCTCGCCATGGTGGCGGGCAAAACTCCGCCATGCGTTCCGGGTGCCTGGGATCGCGGATTGATCATGGCCAAGATCGTCCTCACGGTCGGTGGCTATGTGCTTGGCAATATGCTGCTGCCCGGCCTCGGCGGTGCGATCGGCGGTCTGGTTGGCGGCTATGTCGGCGGCATGGTCGATCAGCAGCTGTTCGGCGGTACGGCCAGCCAGACCGTTTATG
>JBDHSY010000181.1:0-6404 GCA_039808405.1 Xanthobacteraceae bacterium | reverse complement strand
AAGTTCTTTCGTGAGAGCGGCGGCGGACTTCCCAAACGAGCCGGATGACGCCACCACATTCGCTTCTGGTGCGGCGAACTTCATTGCAAAACGCTTCACCATGGCTGCATCGTTCAAAGTTTCGAGCATGTCAGACCGAGGCACCGCTCGAAACTCAACGTCAAGGCCAACTCGATCCCGCAGGTAGCGAGAAAGAAATGAGGTGCGAGGACCGAAATGGTTGTAGATCGCCACCAGCACGTTGCCTGGGAAGAACCCGAAATGCGTTACATCGGCGATGCCGTCACCATCGGCGGCGGCAATCATGGCGTCGAGAGCCGTGAGATTTCCCTGCCGGGAAAAATATGGCCAGCTATCGCTACGCACTGAGTAAAGGTCCACGAATGAAGCGTTCCGATTTCCCCCCGACAAGGTCTTACCTTGCAACCACCGAGTCGGCGACACTCGTAGATCTGCTCGGTTCGCAACAACTAGCTCGGAAATGCGCTGACCAATCCGTCGCCTCGGAAAGTCGCCCTTCCATCGCTCATTGGTTGCGGGGTCGTACGGCTCGAAAAAGTCGATGCGAAGGTAGTCACTCATGGCGTCAACTCTACGAACCCCTTGGGACACTTATTTCGACCGAACACCTCGGTGAGAAGCGCAGAAATGCTCGAAGGGCACTTTTGGGAAGTTCTTTGGAAGCGAGTCGCAGTTTAAGGCCCTCACCCCTGTGCGCTCGATGGCGCAGGTGACCACTCACGCCATGTGTACTTCGGCGGCTTGCCTATCAGCGGACAATTTGGCTCACCGGCAATCTCGCAGATGTGCGCATAGTGCGGCGGAAATCGCTCACGCCACCGAAGCGAATCCTCCGATGTGGAAGTGAGTTCATCAACAAGTCGAGCACTGAGCACAGGATTGTGACCGCACACCAGTCCGATCGGAATCGGGATGCCGTGAGTACCCGTGGCAATCGTCGGGCGATACGGTGCTTTTGACGAGTCACGCCACGACAGCAACTCGTCTTTGCTGGCAGCTCGCTCGAAGTACAGGCGCTCCATGTGTTCCATAACTCGTTCAGGCGACCAACGAGACGACAGGATTGCAATCGGTTCGTCGATAGGTGCATCGAACGCCGGTTGCCCCGGCATCGCTCGCCACCGCACCAGCCACGCCTTAGCGCCCCTCTTTGCTCTAGGCATCGCCATTGTCTTTCGTCGGCACCTTCGACAGCAGGCGCAAAAGCAGGTCGGCGAGCAGCACTATTTCTGCGGCTTCGGTCGGATCAGAGAAATCCACCCTGCGATGGCTCGATGGGTTCTTGAACGAACCAATGGAACCGGCGAACAACTCCATTAGAGCGACGGCTTCGCCTTTGTCGCCGTCTCCTGCAAAGAGCGGTCCGCCATCCCCAAACGCCTGCCGCATCAGCTTCACGCCGACAAGACTGTCGGAAAGGTTCGCTCTTGAGCGGACGGCAACCTCGACTTCCTTCATGGCGACGAAAGCGGCAGTCTCGAAGTCGCCACGTAAGAACTGCGGTCGTGCAGTTCGCTCCAGGGCTGGCAGGAGGTCAATGTCGAGACGTTCGGTTGCACGCAACCAAGGCAAGCCAGCTTTCAGCACCTGCTCGCCTCTGCGGCTGAGTTGAACGGCCTCGGGCGATGACTGCTCGATCGTCTGAACTACCAGTCCATGCGTCACGATCCAGTTCCAGGCTTCGGACAACGCCTGCTGTGCCGCACGAGAGTTTTGGTACGCCTGGTGTGCTTGCAAGAGCCAGTTACGCCAGTTCCACTCCTTCATGATCACGTAGTCGTTCAATACATGCATTGCGAGTTCATCTAGAGGAAGCGAGACGATTTCGTCAGCTTCCAGAGTGAAGCCAGCGTATGGAGAGATCATGCCCACAACGATACGGCTGGGGTGAGACAGTCACTCTGCGGCATCTGTCGCCCATGACCGGCCACGCAAACGAGGGACTCACCCGTTGCGTTCGAGTTCATGGCGTCTACAACTCGGGCACGTTCCATCCAGCCGCATCACTCAAATACGAGGACAGAATCCGACGATGGCACCACGACGTACGAAGGTCGTCGAAGCACAACAAGACAAGCCCGTTTCCGCCCGATTCTTCGTTTGCGTCCGTGAAGGCTTTCACTACGGCATGAATACCCGTCTGATCGAGTCGGGACCTGTAGGTGTCTGCAAACTCACCCTCGTCCTCGATGCGAAACTCCTTCGGCGTCGGTGCGAGCATCGCAATCTCCCCGGCGAGTTCGTACGGCAGCCACATCTTTGGCTTTCCTAGCGTGATGCGTATCGGGGCGTGGCCGGACCTCCGAATCAGATCGTGCGCTTGATACCGACTGGTAGTGACAGCGAACGTTTGCGGGATCACAGGCCGATCACCGATGCGGCGTTCTCTGTGAACACGGTGCCGTCTTGTATGTAGCGCCGCACCATCACCACCGAACGGTGGCCCGTCTGACGCATTATCGAGCGTTCCGATGCACCGGCTCGGGCGGCAGCAGTTGCGAGGCCGATCCGCAAAGAATGACCGGCGTATTTCGCCGGGTCGAGACCAATGCGTTCCGCAGAACGCTTCACGACGAGAGCAACCGCACGATCCGAAAGTCGTCGATCCGACATGTGACCACGGCGGTCGATCGGTCGGAACAACGCACCGGCTTCGATAGCCGACGCTTCGAGCCATGTCGTGAACGCCCGCACTGGACAAGTGGCGAGATTCGAGCCGTATGGAACACCGATCTTGCGACCTTCGCCTTCTTGGTCTGTTTTTGAGCGACGTAGGTGGAGCACCAAACCCTCGGGACATGTAGTCACGTCTGCCACATCGAGACTCACGAGTTCTGAACGGCGGAACGCAGCAGCAAAGCCCAGAAGCAAAAGGCAACGATCACGCACACCGATTAGAGAGTCCGGCATCGCCTCACTCATTCGGCGGAGGTCGGCAACAGCGGTGGGTGATTTTTGCGATTGCGCTTTGCCGAGCGTGCGCCGAAGCCCCGCCATTGTTGCTCGCACCCTTGCGTCGTTTGTCGGCGAGCCGTAACCGGCGAGAGTGTGCCCTTTTGCTATCGAGGTCATCTTCCGTTCGATCGTTCCGACCTTGACCGTCTTTGCGAGGTGCGCAGCAAACAGACACACCGAATCAGCAGATGCGGGGAGGCTGGCGAACCCGACACGACTGCACCATGAGACGAACTGTTGCCAATCGGATTCGTAGCCCCGACGGGTGTTGACCGAAAGCGAGTTGCGAGCGAATCGACGAACGTCATCGGCCAAGTCTGCGATCACAACCGGGCGTTCGTCGTCTCCTGTTTGAGTGGCGACGACTATGGCTGCGTTAGTTCCGATTTCTTTATTTTATCGGTAGTTATCAACTGATACAAAGTTGTGTATATCAACTAACTACAGTAGTCTGTAGTTATGTCCACTACAGACGACATGGTCACGGTGCCAAGAAGTCTTCTCGAAGAACTACTCCGTTACATACCTGATGAGCAGGACGACGGCGTCGAGGTTTCGGGCGGCAACGGCAAGTGGCATCGGTCGATGATCGAGCAGCTTCGCCCTGAAATCGAACGCTATCCCGCTGCTCGGGCAGTCCTGGAACACGCTGCGTTACACGCAGGTGAGTTGGTGTCGCTCGATGACATTGCAGCAGCTAGTGGTGTTCCGAGGGAACGCTTCAAGCCCGAGTTGGGGGCGATGAGTAAGGCCACACGGCGATTGTTTGGTCGAAAGACTTGGCCGTTGCAAGCGTCTCAAAGTGGCGATGGCATGTACTACGTGATGGATCGAACCATCGGGACCTGGTGGTTGTCTGGGTCAGAGTCGTCTCACGGCAACGTGAAACGAAGTGCCACACCGTGACAGATCAGGAATGGCAACTCGCAACGATGCTGGAGGCAATCGAGAAGGCGGGCGGTTTCTCTGAGACGCTTCCGCTCCCTGCTGCTACTGATCGGGAGGCCGCTCTTGACGCAGCTTCGCTCTTGCTGCAACGAGGCTGGATCGACACTGCCATCAAACCACGTCGAGGTGACGGGCGACTCGTCGCAATCAGAGACATTCGTATCACCCATCAGGGCGAGGCGGCGCTCAACCGCTTTCGCTCTGGATTTCGAGGACAAGGAACAGCAGTGACCAACAACACCCCGCTACAAGAAAAGAAGCGCCAACGCTTCGAGTTCATGCGACGGCTCTACGAGCTAACGGGAGGTTCACTACTGCCGACAGTGAATCTCAACGAGCTTGGCCAGCATTTCGGCTGGGATGAGATTACGACTCGGGACATTGCGATGTTTCTCAGCAATGAGGGTCTGGTCCAGTTTCTCTCGCTCGGAGGCGACCTCACGATCACCCACGCTGGCGTCGTGGAGGTCGAAGCGGCCGAAGAGCGGCCGAACGATCCGACGGTTCATTTTCCGGCGATAGCTCACATCACGAACAACATCCACACGATGACTAACTCTCAGATCCAGCAGGGAACAGTTGGAAGTACTCAGAGCCTGGTGTTGAACGAAAGCCAGAAACAGTCCATCGCCGAAGCGGTGAAGAGCCTTCGAGCGGATCTAGATCAGATCGACCTAGAGGGCGATGACCGTGAAGAAATGGAAGCCGAGTTGGCGACTGTCGAAAGTCAACTTGCGTCCAGTCGTCCGAAAACAAATGTCATCGTGTCTGGCGTCAAACGGATAGCCGAGTTGCTCGGGACCGCAGAGACGGCAGTCGGTAGCGGTGTTGAGATTACGAATCACATCAAGCAGCTTCACGAATCGCTACCGGGTATCTAGCTCGCAGCCATCACCAAGAACGACTCAGTATTGGCGGCTGATGGCGGCTCGCTTTGCAGCAGTGAACTCTTCATCGTCCAGGACGCCCTGTGCCTTCAACTCCGCCAGTTTTGCAAGTTCCGCTCCGATTCCGTTCTGAGCGGCTGGAGCTTCTGGCAACGTAACTTGAATGTTCGGCTTCCGAGCAGCAGCGCACTTCGTCCGCAACTCTGTTAGGTAAGGAGCCGCTTTCTCGTAGTCGCTCTTTGCGAGAGGGAGCGTGTTCGACAACGTGAATGGATCGTTCGAGTCGGCATTGCGTGACTTGAAGGTGCCTCTCCAAAAGTCCTTGTTGGCGCTGCCCTGATAACTCGGTGTCAGAACCTCCAGAACGCCGTTCACGATGTTGCCGTTGTATTCAATGCCGGTGATCTGCTCGAACGGAATCGTCGTGATTCGCCCTCCGCCAAGAGAACCAGCCATGAGACTCGTCCATGCACCCGTTTTCACAATCATGAGCCGATCCTCGAAGGCAACTAGTGCGCCCGCTCCGATGGAGGCGAGGATTAGCCACGGTGTCTCACCGGGTGCAGAGTGGGATTCAATCGCTTGAAACGTCTTGTCGTTGGGCTTGCAGCCAATGACCGTCAGTCCGGCGATGCCTCTTGCCTTTCGCTCCGCTTCTTCGGCTTCGTGTTGAGCAAGTAACTGCGCTTGCTCGGCTTGCGACTCGGTGCGCTCTCGATGCTTGCGTGTCTTCGCTTGTTCTGGCGTCTCTGAGGCAAGAGCCTCGGCATCGAGCCTTGCGGCGTTGTCGTGATCGAGGGCGGCCTGCCGGATTGCGGGCGGAACTCCCTGACTTTGCGCAGCAGAGAAGGTGTCCTTCAACAGCGATGCATCGTCATTCGACAGGAGTACACCAACACTCACTTCGTCACCGGAAGCCAGGATCAACGTCACCCCGATATTTGCGATGCGCCTCTCTGGCGCACGCAGTTCAGCTATGTCGTCGATGAGGTAACTGACCTTGGGTGCTTTTCGTGCAAGATCACTTGACTGCATTGCGAGGAGCCTGGCGTTAGTCACCACCAGAGCGTCGAGCGCCGGTGACAGCTTGTTCACCTTGACCAGCAGTTCGATGCGCTCGCCGTCGTAGAGGTATTTGGCCAGGCCAGACACCACTTTGGCGGCAAGCTTGTCCTTCACCTTTGCGCCCAGATCCATATCGCAAACTTTAGAAGTGCTATTCAACTGCTGTCGATTCATAAGGTGCATTTCGCTCGACTGGTCGGGTCATGGAACCCCGCCGCAAGCAAGCTGCCGAGAAGGCAGTTGCCATCAAGGTCGCCAGAGAGTTCGGCGAGCGGGTCAGCTATTACCGGAAGCAAATGCCGCACCCGGCGGGGACCCGCCCCGTTTCGCAAGAGCGGCTGGCGGAGCTTTGCAATCTGCACAGGACGTACATCGGTCACGTCGAGCGGGGTGAAGTCAACGTTGCGCTTCACAACATCATCCGCATAGCGAAAGCCCTGGAAGTCGATCCTGCATTACTGGTCGAAGGCATCGAACCGTAATGCCTGTGTAAGTCCGGCTACGCAGTTGCTATTACGTCCAGTAGGT
>JBDHSY010000180.1:0-6413 GCA_039808405.1 Xanthobacteraceae bacterium | reverse complement strand
CACCACCAGCCGCGTGCATACCGCCGTGAAGATCCATCCCCGCTACGGGCGCGGGCCGGTGGTGCATGTCAATGATGCGAGCCGCGCCGTCGGCGTCGCCTCGTCGCTGATCTCGCCGGAACGCCGCGGCCCCTACATCGCCGAGGTGCGGCAGGAATACGACAAGATCGCCGCCGCACATCTGAAGGCGCAGCAGAACAAGAAGCGGCTGACGCTGGCCGCGGCGCGCGCCAATGCGTTTCCCATCGACTGGACGCAGGCGCGCCCGGTGAAGCCGTCGTTCTTCGGCACGCGCAGCTTCCAAAACTATCCGCTGGCCGAACTTGCGGATTGCATCGACTGGACGCCGTTCTTCCAGACCTGGGACCTGCGCGGGCGCTTCCCCGCGATCCTCGACGATGCGAAATCGGGCGAGGTCGCGCGCGCGCTCTATAACGATGCCCGCGCCATGCTGGAGCGCATCGTCAAGGAGAACTGGTTCACCGCCTCTGCCGTGATCGGCTTCTGGCCGGCCAACGCGATCGGCGACGACATCGCCGTCTTTGCCGACGACAGCCGCACGACGCAGATCGCCACCTTCCACACGCTGCGCCAGCAACTCGAAAAGCGCGAGGGCCGCAGCAACGTCGCGCTGTCCGATTTTCTCGCGCCGCGCGACACCGGCGTGCCGGACTATATCGGCGGCTTTGCCGTCACGGCCGGGCTCGGCGAGGATGCCATCGCCGACCGCTACAAGAAGGCCAACGACGACTATTCGTCGATCCTCGTCAAGGCGCTGGCCGACCGTCTCGCCGAAGCCTTTGCCGAGCGCATGCACCAGCGCGTGCGCACGGAGTTCTGGGGCTATGCACCGGACGAGGCGCTGTCCAACGACGAACTCATCTTCGAGAAATACGACGGCATCCGTCCGGCGCCCGGCTACCCGGCCCAGCCCGATCACACCGAAAAGGCGACGTTGTTTCGCCTGCTCGACGCCGAGCGCGCGGCCGGCGTCAAGCTGACCGAAAGCTACGCGATGTGGCCGGGCTCGTCGGTGTCGGGGCTGTATCTCAGCCACCCGGAGAGTTTTTACTTCGGTGTCGGCAAGATCGAGCGCGACCAGGTCGAGGACTATGCGGCGCGCAAGGGCGTCGACGTCGGCGAGATGGAACGCTGGCTGGCGCCGGTGCTCAATTACATTCCGGCAAGCGACATGAGCGCGGCCAAGACGCCGCTGCCGGAGCCGGCCAACGACGTCTCGAACCATCCGCCGGGTTGCACCTGCGCGATCCACCTGCGCTATCAGCCGAAGACGGCCGCGAAGGGCTGATGGGTTCTTCGTCATGGCCGGGCTTATCCCGGCCATCCACGTCTTAACGCTCCCTCTACACTCCGGCGTCATCCGGATCGGAGGCGAGCGTCGCTTTCACCGCGCGCGCCCAGCCCTTGAGTTTCCGCGTCCGCGTCGCCTCGCTCATGTTGGGCCGGAAGCGGCGCTGCAATCGCCAGCTATCGGCAAAGCGCGCCGGCTCGGGATAGAGGCCGGCGCCGAGCCCGGCGAGATAGGCCGCACCCAGCGCCGTGGTCTCGAGGATTTCCGGGCGATCGACCGGCACGTCGAGCAGATCGGCGAGCCGCTGCATGGTCCAGTCCGACGCCGTCATGCCGCCATCGACGCGCAACATGGGGTTGATGCGGGCCGCCTCCGGCCAGTCGGCGCGCATCGCCGCCCACAGGTCGCGGGTCTGGTAGCCGACGCTTTCCAGCGCCGCATGCACCAGTTCGGCCGGCCCGGTGGCGCGCGTCAGCCCGAACAGCGCGCCGCGCACGCGCGGATTCCAGTATGGCGCGCCCAGCCCGACGAAGGCCGGCACCAGATACACCGCCTGCGCCGGATCGGAGCGCGCGGCCAGCGCATCGGATTCGCTGGCGGCGGCGATCAGCCCCAAGCCGTCGCGCAGCCATTGCACAGCGGAGCCGGCGACGAAGATCGAGCCTTCCAGCGCATAGGTGCGCCGGCCGCCCAGCTGATAGGCGATGGTGGTGATCAGCTTGTGGTTCGAGGCGACCGCCGTGTCGCCGGTGTTGAGCAGCGCGAAGCAGCCGGTGCCATAGGTCGATTTCATCATGCCGGGGGCAAAGCACGCCTGCCCGATGGTCGCGGCCTGCTGGTCGCCGGCAATGCCGCGGATGGCGATGGCACCGCCGAACAGGCTCGGTTCGGTCTCGCCGAACAGGGTGGAGCAGTCCTCGACCCGCGGCAGCATGGCGCGCGGCACGCGCAGCATGCGCAACAGCTCGTCGTCCCAGTCGCCGGTATGGATGTTGAACAGCAGCGTGCGCGAGGCGTTGGTGGCGTCGGTGGCGTGCACGCGGCCGCCGGTCAGCCGCCACAGCAGGTAGCTGTCGACCGTGCCGAACAACAGTTCGCCGCGTTCGGCGCGCGCCCGCGCGCCCGGCACCTCGTCGAGCAGCCAGGCGATCTTGGTGCCCGAGAAATACGGATCGACGATCAGCCCGCTGCGCGTCGAGATGTCGGGCTCAAGCCCGTCGGCTTTCAGCCGCGCGCAGATCTCCGCGGTGCGCCGATCCTGCCAGACGATGGCGCGATGCACGGCGCGGCCGGTCACGCGGTCCCACACCACCGTGGTCTCGCGCTGGTTGGTGATGCCGATCGCGGCGACGTCGGCCGCCACAATGCCGGCCTTGCGCATCGCCTCGCGGCAGGTCGCGACCGTGGACGTCCAGATATCGTCGGGCTCGTGCTCGACCCAGCCGGACGCGGGAAAATGCTGCGGAAACTCCTGCTGCGCCTGCGCCACCACGCCGATGTCCGGCCCGAACACGATGGCGCGCGACGATGTGGTGCCTTGATCGATCGCCAGAATGACCGACGCCATGCCCCGCCCCGGTTCAGTCGTTGAGCAGGCCGCCCTGTTCGCTCAGGCGCTGCAGGTGGTAGTCGGTATCGCCAAAGGTGCTCTCGATCATGGTCAGCCGCTTGAAGTAGTGGCCGATCTTGAACTCCTCGGTCATGCCGACGCCGCCGTGCAGCTGGATCGACTGCTGCCCGACGAAACGTCCCGAACGGCCGATCTGGACTTTTGCGGCGGCGACCGCCGCGGCGCGCGCCGCGTCATCCTCGAAGTCGCCGGCCATGGTCGCATACATCGCCATGCTGCGGCCCTGCTCCAGCACCACGAACATGCCGGAAGCGCGATGCTGCAACGCCTGGAACGTGCCGATGGCGACGCCGAACTGCTTGCGCGTCTTGATGTATTCGACCGTGGTCTTGAGGCACTCGTCCATCAGCCCGACCGCCTCGGCGCACAGCGCGATACGCGCGTCGTCGACGACGCGCTCGATCAGTGCAAGCCCGTCCTCGGGATCGCCGATCGCGGCATCGGCGCCGACCGCGACGCCCTCGAAGGCGATGTCGGCGGCGCGCAGGCCGTCCTGCGTCGGATAGCCCTTGACGCTGACGCCCTTGGCATCGCGCGGCACGAGAAACACGCCGATGCCGCCACGGTCGCGCTGGCCGCCCTTGGTCCGTGCCGTCACCACCAGCGTGTCGGCGCTGTCGCCGTGGGTGACGACGAATTTTTCGCCGTCGATCACAAACCCGCCGCCGTTCTTCTTCGCCGTGGTCGAGACGTCGGCGAGGTCGTAGCGCGAATCGCGCTCCAACTGCGCGAAGGCGAGCGTCCGGCTGCCGTCGATCAGGCCCGGCAGGTGCGCGGCGCGCTGCGCGTCCGAACCGCCGCGGCGCAGAAAGCCGCCGCCCAGCACCACGGTGGCGAGATAGGGCTCGACCACCAGCGCGCGGCCGAGCGCCTCCATGACGATCATGGTCTCGACCGTGCCGCCGCCAAAACCGCCGTCGTCTTCCGAAAACGGCAGCCCGAGCAGCCCCTGCTCGGCGAACTTGCCCCAGATCGCGCGGCTGAAGCCGCCCTGTTCGGCGCGGTAGCGCTTGCGCTGCTCGAAATCGTAAGCGTCGCCGAGCAGGCCGTCGATGCTTTCCTTCAGGAGCCGTTGCTCCTCGGAGAGGTCAAAATCCATCACTGTTCCTCAGATCACAAACCGAGCACGGCCTTGGCGATGATGTTGCGCTGAATCTCGTTGGAGCCGCCGTAGATCGTCACCTTGCGGTTGTTGAAGTAGCTCGGGGCGATCTGCATGGTCCAGTCGCCCGGTTCGTTGCTGCCGTCGTTCTCGCCCGGATCGAACGGTGCGGCGAACGGGCCGATCACGTCGAGCATCAGCTCCGTGGTCGCCTGCTGGATTTCCGACCCCTTGATCTTGAGGATCGAGGAAGCCGGGTCGGGCTTGCCCTTGCCGTGACGGCCCTCGGCGGCGACGACGCGCAGCTGGGTCATCTCCAGCGCCTTCAACTCGATCTCGACCGACGTCAGCTTCTCGCGGAAGCGCGGGTCCTCGATCAGCGGCCGGCCGCCGGCCTTGACGCCCGCCGCCAGCTGCTTGATGCGGCGAATGCGCTCTTTCGACACGCCGACGCGGGCGATGTTGGTGCGCTCGTTGCCGAGCAGGAACTTGGCGTAGTCCCAGCCCTTGTTCTCCTGGCCGACGAGGTTCTTCACGGGCACCTTCACGTCGTCGAAAAACACCCCGTTGACCTCGTGGCCGCCCTCGATGGTGATGATCGGCCGCACGGTGATGCCGCGCGACTTCATGTCGATCAGCAGGAACGAAATGCCCTCCTGCTTCTTCACCGCCGGATCGGTGCGCACCAGGCAAAAGATCCAGTCGGCATGCTGGGCCAGCGTGGTCCAGGTCTTCTGGCCGTTGACGATGTAGACGTCGCCCTTGCGCTTGGCCGTGGTCTTCAGCGAGGCGAGATCGGAGCCGGAGCCCGGCTCGGAAAAGCCCTGGCACCACCAGTCGTCGAGATTGGCGATGCGCGGCAGAAAGTATTTTTTCTGCTCGTCGTTGCCAAACGTGTAGATCACCGGCCCGACCATGTTGACGCCGAACGGCAGCGGCGCCGGCGCCGGCGCGAGCTGCATCTCCTCGTTGAAGATGTATTGCTGGGCCGGCGACCAGCCGGTGCCGCCGTATTCGACCGGCCAGTGCGGCACGGCCCAGCCCTTGGCGTTGAGGATGCGCTGCCACTGCACCAGATCGTCCTTGTCGACGTGGCGGCCGTCCTCGATGCGCTGCCGCGTTGCCGGCGGCACGTTGTCCCTGAAGAAGGCCCGCACGTCGTCGCGAAAGGCCAGTTCTTCCTTGGTGAAGCTGAGATCCATGGGATAGATCCTTCCGAAAAACGGGACACGCTGGTGTCTGACCGAGGCTTCCTTCCCCCTGTCATTGCCGGGCTCGACCCGGCAATCCATCCCTTTTCGAGAAGATGGATGCGCGGATCAAGGCCGCGCATGACAACGGCAGAAATTCCACCCTAGTGAACGAACTCGAACAGACCGGCCGCCCCCATGCCGCCGCCCACGCACATGGTGACGACGCCATATTTAGCCTTGCGGCGGCGGCCTTCAATCAGAATGTGGCCGGTCAGCCGGCCGCCGGTCATGCCGTAGGGATGACCGACCGCGATCGAACCGCCGTTGACGTTGAGCTTGTCGGGATCGATGCCGAGCTTGTCGCGGCAATAGATCACCTGCACCGCGAACGCCTCGTTCAATTCCCACAGGTCGATGTCGTCGATCTTGAGCCCGTGCCGCTTCAACAGGCGCGGAATGGCGAACACCGGCCCGATGCCCATCTCGTCCGGCTCGCAGCCGGCGGCGACGAAGCCGCGGCAGATGCCGAGCGGGGTGAGGCCGCGGCTGGCGGCGAGCTTGTCGGTCATGATCACCGAGGCGCTGGCGCCGTCGGAGAGCTGGCTGGCGTTGCCGGCGGTGATGGTGAAGCCGTCGCCGCGCACCGGCTTCAACCCGGCCAGGCCCTCGGCGGTGGTTTCCGGGCGCGGCCCCTCGTCCTGGCTCAGCGTCACCTCCTTGGTGGAGACTTCCTTGGTCGCCTTGTCGACCATCGCCATGGTGGTGGTGATCGGCGCGATCTCGTCGTTGAAGCGGCCGCCCTGCTGGGCGGCGGCGGTGCGACGCTGGCTCTCCAGCGCGTACTCGTCCTGCCGCTCGCGCGAGATGTTGTAGCGCTTGGCCACCACCTCCGCGGTATCGAGCATCGGCATGTAGACGTCCTTCTTGATCGCCACCAATTCGGGATCGACCGCGTGGAAGGTATTGGCGTGCTCGTTCTGCACCAGGCTGATCGATTCGCCGCCGCCGCCGACCGCGATTTCCACGCCATCAAACAGCACCGAGCGCGCGGCAAGCGCGATGGCTTGCAGGCCGGATGCGCACTGGCGGTCGATGGTGGGGCCGGCCGCCGTCACCGGCACCCCGGCACGCAACAGCGCCCGGCGCGCGACGTTGCCGCCGGTGGTGCCCTGCTGC
>JBDHSY010000179.1:0-6433 GCA_039808405.1 Xanthobacteraceae bacterium | reverse complement strand
CCTCGCGCGGCTCCTTGTACGAGCCGTAATACATGCCGCGGAACATGTGGATGTAGACGGCGATGAAGAACATCGAGGCGCCGTTGGAGTGCAGGTAGCGCAGCAGCCAGCCGTAATTGACGTCGCGGACGATGTGCTCGACCGAGTTGAAGGCCATGTCGACGTGCGGCGTGTAGTGCATCGCCAGGATGACGCCGGTGACGATCTGCGCCGCCAGCATGAACGACAGGATGGCGCCGAAGGTCCACCAGTAGTTGAGGTTGCGCGGCGTCGGGTAGGCGACGAACGAGGCGTGCATGAACCCGAATATCGGCAGGCGCCGTTCGATCCAGTTCATGGCTTTGTTCTGCGGCTGGTAGGTCGATGGTCCGCTCATGATGCGATCCTGGCAGGTATATCGAGACGATCGGCGAAGGGTAAGAAAGGGGCTTGCGCTCAGCCGATCTTGATCTTCGTGTCGGAAAGGAAGGCGTAGGGAGGCACCGGCAGGTTGGCGGGCGCCGGACCCTGCCGGATGCGGCCGGAGGTGTCGTAGACCGAGCCGTGGCACGGGCAGAAGAAGCCGTCATAGGCGCCTTCGTGGGCAATCGGGATGCAGCCGAGGTGGGTGCAGATGCCGATCACCACGAGCCACTGGTCGTGGCCTTCCTTGACGCGGGCCTGATCGCTCTCGGGGTCGGGCAGGCTGGTGACGTTGACGTTGCGGGCGTCGTCGATCTGCTTCTTGGTGCGGTGGCTGATGAAGATCGGCTTGCCGCGCCAGAACACCTTGATATCCTGACCTTCCGCGATCGGCGTCAGGTCCACCTCGATGGGGGCGCCGGCGGCAATCGTCGAGGCGTCCGGGTTGAGCTGGGAAATCAGTGGCCAGGCCACCGCCGCAGCGCCGACGGCGGCGACGGCCCCGGTTGCGACGTAGAGGAAATCACGGCGTGTCGGATCCGCCGAAGACGCTGTCGTCACGATCCAAAACCCTTTCTCATCACCCGCTGTGCGAAGACCAAGGGAACGGCCCCGCCCCAATCGTTGTCCGGCCGCTTTGTGGAGGGGGCATGATACAACGGAACTGCCATGCGCACGGCAGTAAAACCGCCCCGATCCTGCCCCCAAGGCACGGCCTTACAGTCCAGAATCGTTCTATTGGCACCCTTGCCGGATGAGTGCAAGCCCGCTATCGGCAGGCGCCTCGGCCCGGCCGGGCACGGCCTGCGAAATCGCCGTGCCGGCCTCGTCGTCCGCCGCCGGAGACCGCCCGCCGCCATGCTGCGCATCGCCCTGTACCAGCCCGACATTCCGCAGAACACCGGGACGATCCTGCGGCTGTGCGCATGCCTCGGGGCGGAGGCGCATGTCATCGAGCCGGCCGGCTTTGCCCTGAGCGACCGGCGTTTTCGCCGCGCCGGCATGGATTATCTCGATCTCGTGCGGCTCCGCCGCCACGATTCGTGGCCGCGCTTCGAGGCCTGGCGGCGGGGCGAGGGCCTGCGGCTGGTGCTGCTGTCGACGAAGGCCGAGCGTCCCTATCTGGATGAGCGCTATACCGCCGCCGACATCCTGCTGTTCGGCCGGGAGAGCGCCGGCGTCCCCGATGACGTGATGGCGGCGGCCGATCTGCGGCTGACCATCCCGATGGCCCCTCGCCTGCGCTCGCTCAACGTCGCCATGGCTGCGGCGATGGTCGCCGGCGAGGTGCTGCGGCAGGGGCGGCACGCGGCTGCGGAGGGACCGGCGTGAGCTACGCGGTCAAGGAGATTTTCCTGACGTTGCAGGGCGAGGGCGCCCAGGCCGGGCGCGTGGCGGTGTTCTGCCGCTTTGCCGGCTGCAACCTGTGGTCGGGCCGCGAGGAGGATCGCGCGGGCGCCGCCTGCACCTTCTGCGATACCGATTTCGTCGGCATGGACGGCACCGCGGGCGGGCGCTATCCGGATGCCGGTCGCCTCGCCGCCGCCATCGCCGCCGAATGGGGGCCGGGGCGCGAGCGCCGCTTTGTCGTGCTGACCGGCGGGGAGCCGCTGTTGCAGGTCGATGCGGCGCTGATCGCAGCGCTGCACGCGGCGGGCTTCACGATCGCGGTCGAGACCAACGGCACGCTGCCTGCGCCGGCCGGGCTCGACTGGGTCTGCGTCAGCCCGAAGGGCGCCAACGCGCTCGCCATCACCGCCGGCGACGAGTTGAAGCTGGTCTATCCGCAGCCCGACGCACCGCCGGAGAATTTCGTCGATCTCGACTTCGCCCGGTTCTCGCTGCAACCGATGGACGGGCCGGAGCTGGCCGCCAACACGGCCAAAACCGTCGCCTATTGCCTGGCCCATCCGCAGTGGCAATTGAGCGTGCAGACGCATAAGACGCTGGGGATCAGATAGGTATCGTGTATGTGGGAACTGACAAAATCGTTCGGCTTCGAGGCGGCGCACGCCCTGACCGGTACGACGCTCGGCGCGGCCAGCGAGGAGATTCACGGCCATTCCTTCCGGGCCGAGATCGTGATCCGCGGCGTGCCGCATCCGGACACCGGCATGGTGGTCGATCTCGGTCTGCTGGAGCGCAACATCGATGCGCTCCGCGCCACCCTCGATCACAAGTTTCTCAACAGGATCGAGGGGTTGGAGCGGCCGACGCTGGAGAATCTGGCGCGCTTCATCTGGGAGCGCGTCGAGACCGACGGGCAGCTCGTGCGCGTCACCGTGCGGCGCGACAGTTGCTTTGAGGCGTGCAGCTATTTCGGCCCGCAGCCGGCGTAGGACCCTACCGCAGCCGCGCTACCGGCGCGGAGACCCGCTCGGTGCGGGCCATCTCGGCCTGATCGACCACCGTCTCCATCGGCGCGGACAGTTCGTAGACGTAGCTGACGTCGGTGAAGTAGCGCTTCGAGGTGCCGCCGAGTGCCTCCGGCGCCACCCGGTCGAGCAGCGTCACGCCGAAATCGCTGTCGGGGCGGCGGGTCTTCTCGCTGGTATTGAATTCCTCCCAGCGAAACTCCAGCCGCGGCTCGACGCCGTCGGTCACCTGCCACTGCGCGACGATGTGCGGATGGTTGCCGACCAGCGAGTGCCCCTCGTCGGAATGCGAAGCCAGCTCAAAGAACAGCAGCGACAGGCTTTGCGCGGCCCGCGCCGACACCGTGATGTCGGGGCCGTGGACGGCGATGCGGTCGGCGTTGGGAATGGCGCGGGCCTCGAACAGGCCGCGCAGCTTGACGCCCTGCCACTGGCTTTCGCTCAACAGCGAGATGACGTTCGACATGGCGTGGATGCGGCCGATCAGCAAATCGCGCGAGGTGTCGATGTCGGCGCCGTGGCGCAGCGTGCGGGTCACGATCGACTGGATCACGGCAAGGATGTTCTTGACGCGGTGATTCAGCTCGTCGATCACCGCCGTGAGGCGCCGCTCGTAGCCGATGCGGGTGCGGATCTCGCGGCTGAGCCGGAGGTTGTTGTAGGCGACATAGCCGAACAGCCCGCACACCACCACGGTCAGCGCGAGCCCGATCAGCGCGACGATGGCGGCAAGCTCCTTCGCCCGCGTCATGGTGTCGGTCTTCGGATAGTAGGCCAGCGTCCAGTCGCGGTCGCCGAACTCCAGCGTGCGCAGCACCGGCGTGCCGGCGCGTGCCGGCACGACCTGCACGTCGCCCTCGCGGTCGGCGACGAATTCCTTGCCCGGCATGCCCTGTTCGCGCAGCACCACCGAGAACAGCGACATCTCGTCGTTGGCCAGCAGCAAGGGGCCGAGGCGATAGGAAAACGTGATGAAGCCGGCGACCGTGGTGCTCCCCTCCTGCACCACAGGGGCGGCAAGCACGATGCCCATCGGCCCGCCGGGGCCGACCAGCGTCAGCGGCTCGGTGGCGGTCGGCTTGCGGGAGGCGGCGGCACGCTGCAGCATCGGACCGATCACGGGCAGCTTGTCGATGGCGCGCCCGGGCCAGTTGGCGACGTCCGGCGTGCGCGGCTCGACGTCCATCACCACGTCGACCGGACCGCGCAGGGTCGCCGGGTCGATCTGCGTGTCGTCGATGCTGCGGATCATCGGGCGGCTAAAGCCGCCGTTGGCGAGTTCCGTCTCCGCCGTCTTGATCTGGTCCGGCTGCACGCGGGCGATCCAGCTCGCCAGCACGAAATCGGTCTTGAACGCGTAAATCGAGGACCGCAACGGCTGTAGCAGATTGGCGCGCACCAGCGAGGGCGCCTGGAAGATGCCGACCGCGACCCGGGTCAGCAACTCCCGCTCCATGAGGCGGTCCTGCACCAGGCCGGCATGGATGTCGATCGCCCGGGCCAGCGCGATGCGGTCGATTGACTGCTCCTGCTCGAACACGCGGTAGGCCGCGAGACCGGAGAGCGCCGTTCCGACCAACGCGATCAGGGTGATGATAAATCCAAGCCGGAGCAATTCTCTAACCAGGTACGGAGCACGGGATTTGTGCGGCGCAGGCCCTTCACCTCAAGTCAGGCGGACGGTATTTGGTTCCATTGACAGGAACAGGGCTGAATAACCAGTCAACGGGGCGGGTTCAACGGTGGGGCCTATCCCGGAGCGGACGACGGTTGCGGCGGCGGTCTCGCCGCGGAGGGGAAGCCGGCCCCGACGGCGGACATCCCGATCAGGGAAAATGCCGGGCGCTGCATGGCGCGGGTTTCCCAGTGCGCCGTCACCAGGGCGAGCCCGAGCATGACGGCGGCCAAGCCGCCGAGCGTCATCGCCAGAAACAGGGTGCCGTAGTTGCGCGTCTTTATCCGTTGCATCCTCATCTTCGGCCAACCCCGTCAGCGGCGACATGTTCCGGTTGTGCCGCCGGCGCGTGACGGTGCAGATGGTGGAGGGAACACGCCGATTTTCCTTGAATCGGCGCGGCGGCTGTTCCATATAGCCGGCGTGGTCCCTCCGGATTGTCGGAGTCTTGGTTAACCCTTGGGACGACCCTTGGGGCCCTCGCGAGCTGCGTGTTCCGAAACCTGCCGGTCGTGGCGGTTTCTGGCTTGCCCCTTTCACTTCGATCACACTGATGCCCCAGACACGCGGGCGTCCCGATTCCGCTCCGTCCGGCCCGTGCCGACTGGGCTCCGTCGGCACATGGAAAGACCAATCGTTTGACTTCGTTTCAGGATTTCGGCCTCGCCGATCCCATTTCGCGCGCGCTTCGGGACCAGAACTACGTCACCCCGACGCCGATCCAGTCACAAACCATTCCCCTCGCTCTCGCCGGCCGCGACGTGGTCGGCATCGCCCAGACCGGCACCGGCAAGACCGCGGCCTTCGCGCTGCCGATCTTGCATCGCCTGCTTGAGTCGCGGGTGCGGGTACAGCCGAAACATTGCCGGGTGCTGGTGCTGAGCCCGACCCGCGAACTGTCGGGGCAGATCCTCGACAGCTTCAACGCCTATGGCCGCCACCTGCGGCTGACCTCGGCGCTGGCTATCGGCGGCGTGCCGATGGGTCGCCAGGTCCGGGCGCTGTCCGGCGGCGTCGAGGTGCTGGTCGCCACGCCGGGGCGGCTGCTCGATCTCGTCCACGGCAACGCGCTGCGGCTTGCCGGCGTCGAGTACTTCGTGCTCGACGAGGCCGACCGCATGCTCGACATGGGCTTCATCCACGACATCCGCAAAGTGGTGGCAAAATTGCCGGCGCGGCGGCAGACGCTGTTGTTCTCCGCCACCATGCCGAAGGACATCGCCGAACTCGCCGAGACCATGCTGCGCGATCCGGCCCGCGTCGCGGTGACGCCGGTCGCCTCGACGGTGGACCGCATCAGCCAGCGCGTCATCCAGGTCGATCCGGCCGGCAAGGCGGCGCTGCTCGCGCGCCTCCTCGGCGGCGACGAGGTGGATCGCGCGCTGGTGTTCACCCGCACCAAGCACGGCGCCGACAAGGTTGTGAAGGGCCTTGCCAAGGCCGGCATCGCCGCCAACGCCATCCACGGCAACAAATCGCAAAACCACCGCGAGCGGGTGCTGGCGGCGTTTCGCTCCGGGGAGGTGCGCACGCTGGTGGCGACCGACATCGCCGCGCGCGGCATCGACGTCGACGGCGTCAGCCATGTCGTCAATTTCGACCTGCCCAACATTCCCGAAACCTACGTCCATCGCATCGGCCGCACCGCCCGCGCCGGGGCCGAGGGCGTCGCCATCTCGCTGTGCGCGGGGGCGGAGGAATACGGCTACCTGCGCGACATCGAGCGGCTGATCCGCGTCACGCTGCCGCGAGAGGACCTGCGCAGCCCCGGCCAGACCGAAGCTGCGCCGGCGCCGTCCGGCCGGACGGGCCGACCCGTCCCTCATGGCCACGGCCCCCGCCAGGATGGCCCTGCCGGCGCCAAGCCCGGGATGAAGACCAGCGCCAAGAGCCGCCGTCGCCGCCGACCCGCGGGTGGTGGCCAGGCCAAGCCGGCCGCGCCCGCCGGCAATCGCCCCGCACCGGCCCGCGCGCCGCAGGC
>JBDHSY010000178.1:0-6456 GCA_039808405.1 Xanthobacteraceae bacterium | reverse complement strand
CCAGCGCGATGATGTCCTCGAAGCGGTCCGGGCGCATGTCGACCAGCGCGCGGCGCATGCCCTGACTTTCAACCTGGAACACACCGACCACGTCGCCGCGCGTCAGCATCTCGTAGGTCGGAGCATCGTCGAGCGGCAGGTGCGCCAGATCGACATGGACGTCGCGCTCGCGCAGCAGCTTGACCGCGACGTCGAGCACGGTCAGCGTCTTCAGTCCGAGGAAGTCGAACTTCACGAGTCCTGCCGGCTCCACCCACTTCATGTTGAACTGGGTGACCGGCATGTCGGATTTCGGGTCGCGGTAGAGCGGCACCAGTTCGTGCAGCGGCCGGTCGCCGATGACGATGCCGGCGGCGTGGGTCGAGGCGTGGCGGTTCAGCCCCTCGAGCTTCTGGGCGATGGTGAAGGCGCGCGCCACCACCGGGTCCTCGTCGCGGGCGGCCTGCAATTTCGGCTCGCCCTCGATGGCCTTGGCCAGCGTCACCGGCGCGGTCGGGTTCTGCGGCACCAGTTTTGTGAGCTTGTCCACCTGCCCGTAAGGCATCTGCAACACCCGGCCGACGTCGCGCAGCACGCCGCGCGCCTGCAGCGTGCCGAAGGTGATGATCTGCGCCACCTGGTCGTGGCCGTAGCGGCGCTGCACGTAGCGGATCACCTCGTCGCGGCGGTCCTGGCAGAAGTCGATGTCGAAGTCCGGCATCGACACGCGCTCGGGGTTGAGGAAGCGCTCGAACAGGAGGCCGAAGCGGATCGGGTCGAGGTCGGTGATGGTCAGCGCATAGGCGACCAGCGAGCCCGCGCCGGAACCGCGCCCCGGCCCGACCGGGATGCCTTGCGCCTTGGCCCACTTGATGAAGTCGGAGACGATCAGAAAGTAGCCCGCGTAGTTCATGCGGGTGATGACGTCGAGCTCGAAGGCGAAGCGGGCGCGGTAGTCTTCCTCCGACGCGCCGGGGGCGAGGCCGTGCTTGTCAAGCCGGCCCCTCAACCCCTCCTCGGCCTGCCGGCGCAACTCGGCCGCCTCCGCGCGCGCGGCGTCGTCATGGTTTTCACCATGACCGTCGGCACCGACGGTGAACAGCGGCAAGATCGGCTTACGCTTCTGCGGGCGGTAGGCGCAGCGCCGGGCGATCTCCACGGTCGAGGCCAGCGCCTCCGGCAGGTCGGCGAACAGCACCGCCATCTCGGCGCGGCTCTTGAAGCGGTGCTCGGGCGTCAGGTGCCGCCGGTCGGTCTCGGCCACCAGCCGGCCGGCGGCGATGCAGAGCAGCGCGTCGTGGGCCTCGTAGTCGTCGACGGTGGCGAAATAGGGCTGGTTGGTCGCGACCAGCGGCAGCCCCTTGTCGTAGGCGAGGTCGATCAGCGCGCCCTCGCTGCGGCGCTCGGCGTCGGTGCCGTGGCGCTGCAACTCGACATAGAGGCGGTCGCCGAACAGGCGCGCCAGCGTGTCCAGCCGCGCCGCGGCGAGCGCCGGCTGGTCGGCCAGGATCGCCTGCGCGATGGGACCGTCCGGCCCGCCGGTCAGCGCGATGATGCCGTCGGTCTCGCCTTCCAGCCAGTCGAGCAAAAGGCGCGGCTCCTGCGTGTCGGCCGATTCCAGGAAGGCGCGCGAGTTGAGCCGCATCAGGCTCCGATAGCCGGCCTCGCGCGCCGCCAGCAGCACGATGCGCGCGCCCGCGACCGGCAGCGCGTTGCGGGCGCCGGCCGCCTGATCGCCGAAATCGACGGCGAGCGCGACGCCAGTGATCGGCTGGATGCCGGCCGCCGCCATCTTGTCGGAGAATTCCAGCGCGCCGAACATGTTGTTGGTGTCGGTCAGCGCCAGCGCCGGCTGCTGGTCGGCCTTGGCGAGCGCGGCCAGGCGCGCGACGGGGATGGCGCCCTGCAACAGCGAGTAGGCCGAATGGACGTGCAGATGCACGAAACCGGGACCGCTCGCACCCTCGCCCGCCGGATTGGCCGCCCGCGCCGCCTCTCCCGCCAACGCGCGGCGGCGCGGCGAGCGGGACACTTCACGGGCGCTGGAGGCAGGGACGCTGGACGTCGGGGCGCTGGACATGGCGGAACTGGACACGGGAGAGCGGGACACGGGACTTGAGCTGATCCGGACGGCGGCACCCCGGACGCTGCGATCCGGGCCGCTTCGATTCGATGTCCGCGATCGTGGCGCGCCGCGCCCGCCAAGTCGAATCGAAGTCCGCGGCGATCCCCGGCTATCCCTGCTATCCTCGTTGCGCGGCCCGCCGGCCGGGCGGCCGCAAGGTCAGCGCGCCCCTCACAGCTGCGGAATGACTTGCGCCCACACCGCCACCATGCCGACGAACAACACCAGCGAGGCCAAAGTGGCAGCTTCCTCGACAAACATCTTGAACATCTTGCGTCTCCGGTTTAGAAGAACGTAGAAAGAACATTGTTCTCGTTTTGTTCTGTTTGTCAAGAACGCCAGCAAGGTGCAGTCGCGCATGGTTCGCCAATCCTTAACCCGAGGTTATCGTATCGCCCTTGTAGCGCTGGCCGGCATGGCCGCCGCGCTCACGTTCACCGTGACGCCGGCGCAAGCCGAAATCGACTATCCGGTCTGCATGCGCGTCTATGGCGGCGGCGGCGCGGGTGGCCTGCCGTCCTACGACGATTGCAGCTTCACCAGCATCGCGCAGTGCAATATGACGGCCAGCGGCCTGCCCGCGCAGTGCCTGGTAAACCCGTTCTACGGGGTGCGCGGCACGCCGGTGACCGAGCTGCCGCGGCGGCACCACCGCCAGCGCCATCGCCACGCGCGATAGAGCGTTTTCAAGCGAAGCATGCCCCGAGCTATGTCCTTGGGGCTGGACATGGCCGTCTCGATCATGAAGGCCCTGCGCTCCTCCACGGGATGCCCGGCACAAGGCCGGGCATGAGGAGTGGCGATTTCGTCGCGTCCGTTCGTCGTCATGGCCGGGCATAGCCCGTTGCCGACGGGCGTGAACGCCCTTTCGTCCCGGCCATCCATGTCTTCCTTCGCTGAATCGCTGTTAAGACATGGATGCCCGCAACAAGTGCGGGCATGATGGCGGAGAGGTCTTTCGTATATCCGATATCCGACCCAATCGGACCGCATCACAGCAGTTCGATCACCTGCCCGTCGCGGATCGAGACGCGGCGGTCCATGCGGTCGGCCAATTCCATGTTGTGGGTGGCGATCAGCATCGCGACGCCGGTGGCGTGCACCAGCTGCATCAGCGCCCCAAACACATGGTCGGCGGTGTGCGGATCGAGGTTGCCGGTCGGCTCGTCGGCGAACAGCACCCGCGGCGCATTGGCGACCGCGCGCGCGATCGCGACGCGCTGCTGCTCGCCGCCCGACAGTTCGGCGGGACGATGGGTGACGCGCTCGCCGAGCCCGAGATAGGCGAGCAGTTCGCGCGCGCGCTTGGCCGCCTCGTTGCGCTTCAGGCCGCGGATCATCTGCGGCAGCATGACGTTCTCGAGCGCGGAGAACTCCGGCAGCAGGCGGTGCGACTGGTAGACGAAGCCGATCTCGGTGCGGCGGATCTGCGTGCGCTCGGCGTCCGACATCGCCGTGGTCGGCACGCCGCCGATGAAGACCTCGCCGTCGTCGGGATGTTCGAGCAGGCCGGCGATGTGCAACAGCGTCGATTTGCCGGAGCCGGACGGCGCCACCAGCGCCACCGACTGCCCCGGCCACAGCGCCAGCTCGGCCTCGCTGAGGATGGTCAGCGTCGCCGCGCCCTGCACGTACTGGCGGCGGATGCCTTGCAGATAGACCGCCGGCGCGTCGGCCTCGCCCTCCGCCTCTGCTGCCATCGCCGCCTCACTCATAGCGCAGCGCCTCGACCGGATCGAGCCGCGCCGCCCGCCACGACGGGTAGAGCGTGGCGAGGAACGACAGCGTCAACGCCATGATCACCACGGCGGCGGTCTCGCCCGGCGCGATCTCGGCCGGCAGTTTCGAGAGGAAGTACAGTTCCGGCGAGAACAGTTCGGTGTTGGTCAGCCACGACAGAAACTGGCGGATCGATTCGATGTTGAGGCACACCACCAGCCCGACCAGGAAGCCGACCACCGTGCCGACCACGCCGATCGCGGCGCCGGTGATGAAGAACACCCGCATGATGGCGCCCTGCGTCGCCCCCATGGTGCGCAGAATGGCGATGTCGCCGCCCTTGTCCTTCACTAGCATGATCAGGCCGGAAATGATGTTGAGCGCCGCCACCAGCACGATCAGGGTCAGGATCAGGAACATGACGTTGCGCTCGACCTGCAGCGCGGAGAAGAAGGTCTGGTTGCGCTGGCGCCAGTCGACCAGGAAGATCGGCCGGCCGGCGGCCTCGGTCACCGCCTTGCGGTAGGCGTCCACCCGGTCGGGGTTGTCGGTGTAGACCTCGATGGCGGTGACGTCGCCGGCGCGGTTGAAGTAAGCCTGCGCCTCGGGCAGCGGCATGAACACGAAGGTGCCGTCGTATTCCGACATGCCGATCTCGAACACCGCGGCGATCCGGTAGGACTTGATGCGCGGCGTGGTGCCCATCGGCGTCACCGCGCCGCGCGGCGCCACCAGCGTCATGGTGTCGCCGGAATGCAGCGAGAGCTGGTCGGCGAGCCGGCGGCCGATGATGACGGCCTGGCCTTCGTCAAAGCCTTCCAGCGTGCCCTGCTTGATGTTGTTGGCGATCGAGGTGACCTTGTCGAGATCGGCGGAGCGGATGCCGCGCACGAACACGCCGGCGGCATTGAAGGGCGACGACGCCAGCGCCTGCCCGTCCACCACCGCGGCGGCGAGGCGGATGCCCGGCACCTGCGACAGCCGCTCGGACACCTCCTTCCAGTCGGTCAGCGGGCTTTCCAGCGGCTGCACCACGATGTGACCGTTGAGGCCGAGGATCTTGCCCAACAGCTCGGAACGGAAGCCGTTCATCACCGCCATGACGATGATCAGCGTCGCCACGCCGAGCATGATGCCGAGGAACGAGAATCCGGCGATGACCGAGATGAAGCCTTCCTTGCGCCGGGCGCGCAGGTAGCGGCCGGACAGCATCCACTCGTAGGCGGCAAAGGGCCGGGTGCGGACGGGTTCGCTCATGCTGGGGTCCATTCCCCGACTGTGCCGCGATTCGCGCCGAATGTGAGGCGCAAGGCGAGCGCTTTTCGATCACGACCGCGCGCGATCGTGCCCGGCCGGATCACGGGGCGAACCGCGCCACCGCGTCCTGCGGCGACAGAAATTCGCGCGAGCCGTCGGCGCGGCGCTTGAGCTCGACCTTGCCCTCGGCCAGCCCCTTGGGGCCGACCATCAGGTGCCAGGGGATGCCGATCAGGTCGGCGGTGGCGAATTTGGCGCCGGGGCGCAGCTCGGTGTCGTCGTAGAGCACCTCGACGCCGCTCGCGGTCAGGTCGCGATAGAGGTTTTCGCACGCCGCATCGGTGTCGGAGGCGCCCTGCTTCAGGTTCAACAGCGCGACACGGTACGGCGCCACCGCCTCCGGCCAGACGATGCCGGCCTCGTCGTGGCACGCCTCGATGATCGCCCCGACCAGCCGCGACACGCCGATGCCGTAGGAGCCGCCGTGGATCGGCCGCTCCGCGCCGTCGGCGCCGGCCACCATCGCCCGCATGCTCTCCGAATATTTTGTGCCGAAATAGAAGATCTGGCCGACCTCGATGCCGCGGGTCTCGACGCGCCGCCCGGCCGGCACCTCGCGCTCGTAGCGCGCGGTGTCGTGGACGTCTTCCGTCGCGGCATAGGCCGAGGTCCACTGCTTGACGATGGGCGTGAGGTCGCCATCGTAATCGACGCTCTCGTCCGGCACCGGCAGGTCGAGCACGCCGCGGTCGCAGAACACGGCGGATTCGCCGGTCTCCGCCAGCACGATGAACTCGTGGCTGAGGTCGCCGCCGATCGGCCCGGTCTCGGCGCGCATCGGGATCGCCTTCAGCCCCATGCGCGCGAAGGTGCGCAAATAGGCGACGAACATCCTGTTGTAAGACAGCCGCGCGGCCGCCTCGTCGATGTCGAAGGAGTAAGCGTCCTTCATCAGAAACTCGCGGCCGCGCATCACGCCGAAGCGCGGGCGCTGCTCGTCGCGGAACTTCCACTGGATGTGGTAGAGATTGAGCGGCAGGTCCTTGTAGGACTTGACGTAGGAGCGGAAGATCTCGGTGATCATTTCCTCGTTGGTCGGCCCGTAGAGCATCTCGCGCTTGTGCCGGGCGGTGATGCGCAGCATCTCGGGGCCGTAAGCGTCGTAACGCCCGCTTTCGCGCCACAGGTCGGCGAGTTGCAGGGTCGGCATCACGAGTTCGAGCGCGCCGGCGCGGTCCTGCTCCTCGCGGACGATCTGCTCGATCTTCTTCAGCACCCGGAAGCCCAGCGGCAGCCAGGCATAGATGCCGGCCGCCTCCTGCCGCAACATGCCGGCGCGCAGCATCAAGCGGTGCGAGACGATCTCGGCCTCCTTC
>JBDHSY010000177.1:0-6472 GCA_039808405.1 Xanthobacteraceae bacterium | reverse complement strand
GCGTTGCTCGGCGAAGGCGGCCGGCGCCGCCTCCAGCGCGGTGCGCTCGGCGGTCAGTTCGGCAATGCGCGCCTCGACGGTGGCGATCTGGGCCGCGGCGTTCTCGCGCCGGCGCTGCCACTCCGCCTGTTCGGCGGCGAGCGCCTGCGCGCGGCGGTCGGCGAGCTCGGCCTCGCGCGCCAGCGCCTGCGCCTCGGCGCGCACCTGCGCGGCATGGCGGCGACGGCCGTCCATGTCCTCGCGGGCGACAGCGAGCGCGGCCTGGGTGTCGTCGGTCGGCGGCAGGTCGGCCAGCTGGCGGCTGGCGTCCTCGTGAGCGGCGGCGATCTCGCCGCGGTTGGCGGCCAGCCGCGTCTGCGCTTCAGTGAGTGCCGAACGGCGCGCGGCGTGGCGGTTGATCTCGCGCTCGGCGGCGACGTGGCGCTCGCGCGCGGTATCGGCCTCGCGCTGCGCGCTGCGCCAGGCGTTGCGCGCCTCGGTCTCGGCGGCGGCTGCCGCCTTCAGGGCTTGTTCGGCGTTCTCCAGCGCCTGCCGCTTGGCGACGGCGTCGCGCTTCGCCTCGTCCAGCTCGGCCTCGATGTCGACCAGCCGCGCCCGTTCGGCCAGCCGCCGCGCGGCGCCGGTCGGGGCGTGGGCCGAGGCGATAAAGCCGTCCCAGCGCCACAGGTCGCCGTCCGGCGACACCAGCCGCTGGCCGGTCTTGAGCTGGCCGACCAGTTGCGGGCCGCGTTCGCGATCGACGACGCCGATCTGGCGCAGGCGGCGGGTCAGCTCGGGCGGCGCCTCGACGTGATCGGCCAGCCTCTCGACGCCGTCCGGCAGCGCCGGATCGTCCTCGATGCCGCCGACCTCGCTCCAGCGCATCGGCGCGCTGGCGTCGACCGGGGCGTCGAGTTCGTCGCCGAGCGCGGCGCCGAGCGCCTTCTCATACCCCTTGCCGACATGGATGCCGTCCATGATCGGCGGCCACAGGTTCTTGGTCTCGCCATTGACGATCTTGGCGATGGTCCTGGCCTCGGTCTCCAGCCGCTGCACGCGCTTGTCGGCCTCGACCACCGGCGGGCGGGCCGCATCGAGCGCCTGGCGCGCGGCGATGTGGGCGGCTTCGCGCTCGCGCGTCGTCGTCTCGGCGGCGGTCAGCGCGGCCCGCGCCGCCTCGATGGCGGCGGCCAGGTCGTCGAGGTTGCCGAAGCCGCCGGTCGCTTCAGTGAGCCGTGCGATCTCGGCTTCGACGTTGGCGATTTCCTGATCGATGCGGGCGAGCCGGCCCTGATGGTTGCGGACGCTGGCCTCGAACTGGTTGCGCTTGGCGGTGATGTCGGCGAGCGCCGCGGTCGCCTGCGAAAACCTCTGCTCGGCGGCGGCCAGCGCCGCCTCGGCCTCGGTCACGCGGCTGTCGGCGCCGTTGCGCAGGTCGACGCGCGCCTTGATCTCGTCCTTCAGCGTCGCGTCCTCGGCGGCGAGCCGGGTCAGCGCCTCGTCGGCGTCGGACGACTGCCGGCGCTCGCGCTCGATGTCGGCGGCGAACTGCGTCAGGCGCTGCGTCAGTTCGTCGGCGCGCTCGCGGGCGCGGGTTTCCTCGCGGTCGAGCTGGTCGCGGGCGTTGGTCAGCCGTTGCAGGCCGGCGGCGGCGCGCGCCTCGTTGTCGCGCAGGCCCGGCAGCGCGGCGGCGCGGATCGCCTGCACCTTGGCGGCCTCGGCCTGTTCGCGGGTGCGCTCGGCCAGTTCGCGCACGGCGAGGTCGTGGACCTGACCGGCCTCGGCGACGCCGGCATGGGCGGCGAGCCAGCGCAGGTGGAACAGCGTCGCCTCCGCCTTGCGCACCTTGCCGGCGAGGTCGCGGTAGCGGATCGCCTGCCGCGCCTGCTTCTTGAGGCCGTCGATCTGCGACGACAGTTGTCCGATCACGTCTTCGGCGCGGGTCAGGTTGGTCTCGGCGGCGCGCAGCCGCAACTCGGCCTCGTGGCGGCGCGCATGCAGCCCGGCGATGCCGGCGGCGTCCTCCAGCACGCGGCGGCGCTGCTCGGGCTTGGCCTGGATGATCTCGCCGATCTTGCCCTGGTGCACCAGCGCCGGCGAACGCGCGCCGGTGGCGGCGTCGGCGAACAGGATCTGCACGTCGCGGGCGCGCACCTCGCGGCCGTTGATGCGATAGACGGAGCCGGCGCCGCGCTCGATGCGGCGCGACACTTCGAGGATTTCGAGGTCGTTGAGGGCGGCCGGCGCGCTGCGATCGGTGTTGTCGATCGTCATCACCACTTCGGCGTGGTTGCGCGAGGGGCGGGAGTTGGTGCCGGCGAAGATCACCGCCTCCATGTCGGCGGCGCGCAGCGACTTGTAGGAGGTCTCGCCCATCGACCAGCGCAGCGCCTCGACGAGGTTCGACTTGCCGCAGCCGTTCGGCCCGACCACGCCGGTCAGGCCCGGCTCGATCAGGAAATCCGTCGGTTCGACGAAGGATTTGAAGCCGTGCAGGCGAAGGCGGGTCAGTTTCATGTCAGGCAGGCTCGGTTGGCGGAGTGCTCCGGCATCGTCGGATGCGGGCCTTGCGCGGCCGCAAGCCCTTGTGGTGTTGCGCGCCGCACCCCCAAAATCATCGAACGACAATGGCCGGCGGGCGGTATCGGGGCAATCGGAAGTTTTGCTTTTCCAACGGCTTTTTCGCCGCCCCGGTCGCATTAACCCCTTTTTTCAACAGCGATTTTTGCCCGACTCACGACGGCGTGAGGAAACCCCTGCGAGGCTTATGGCGAGGAAAAGAGTCGTTTGTGAGTCGTGTCGGCGGGCGGGAGCGGCCGGCCGGCTGGGCGGCCTCAGCCCTTGAGCATCGGATCGATGATCTTCTGGAACGCCTCGAACGAGGTCTCGCCGCGCACCAGCGTCTCGTTGACGAAGAAGGTCGGGGTCGAATTGATCTTCAACGTCTTGACCGCGTAGTCCTGGCTTTCCTTGATGGCGTCGAGCAGCTTCTGGTCCTTCAGGCAGGTCTCGAACTGCTGTTCGCCCATGCCGGCCTGGCGCGCCACCCGCTTGAGCGGCACGGTGGGGTTCTGCACGGCCCAGACGTCCTGCTGGCGGAACAACAGGTCCACCATGGCGAAGTACTTGTCGGCGTTGCCGTCGGCGACGCAGCGCGCCAGCATCGAGCCGGCGGCGGCGGTGAGATCGAGCGGAAACTCGCGGAAGACGAAGCGCACCTTGCCGCTGTCGATGTAGGCTTCCTTGATCTTCGGAAACACCTCCTTGGTGAAGGTGGCGCAGTGCGGGCAGGTCATCGAGGCGTATTCGACGATGGTGACGGTGGCCTTGGGGTTGCCCAGCGCCATGTCGCCGAGCGAGCTCGGGCGGGCGATCTCGGCCGCGGTCTGCGCCAGCGCCTCGCCGATCAGCCGCAGCGGCGTGAGGCCGGCGGCGGTCGCAAGGCCGGCAAAGGCGAGGGTGGCGTTGAAAGTGCGGCGCGTGATGGTCACGGGTGTCTCCGGAAAGCGGGCGTATCCAGCATCGTCAGCCGTTGGCTAGCCGGAAAATGTTCGAGTGGCAATGGCTGGCCGGGGCCGGCCGCGTGGTGCCACCCTCACTTCCGCTTGATGGCGGCGGCCAGCCGTGCCAGCGCCGTGCGCAGTTCGTCGTCCTCGACCTCCGCCAGCGCGGCGCTCTCGCGCGCCAGCGTCGCGGCATCGGGCGGGACGGCGAGGCGGCGCGGCCGGGGGCGCGACAACGGCGCCTGGCGCAGCGCGATGCGCCCGACCGCGTGCCAGCCGAAGAAGCGGTTGACCCGCTCGAGGATGACGCCGGCCATGTGCTGCACCTCCAGCGCCGTCGGCCCGTCGACGCGCAGCACCAGCGTCGCCGGCTCCGGCGGCTCGCCTTCCACCGGCCGGCGCCATTGCAGCTTGAGCGGCTCGCAATGGCGGGCGATGTCGGGGCCGGCGATCTCGGCCCAGCGCGTCACCAGTTCGCGCGAGGCAAAGCCCTGCCGCGCGAACGCGCCGCCGAACACGTCGCCGAGCAGCACCGACAGCGGCCGGGCCGGGGAGGAGCGGGGTTTTGCCATCGGGTCGCCTTGACCGGGCTTGCGCCTTGCAAGCATGTTGGGACGATGAATCTAGCAGCCGCCGCCGCCCGACGAAAGCACGCCCCGGCACCGGCCGACCCGGCCGTGGCGCTGCTTGACTGGTACGACCGCCATCGCCGCGAGCTGCCGTGGCGCGCCCGGCCCGATGAGGCGAGCGACCCGTACCGGGTGTGGCTGTCCGAGATCATGCTGCAACAGACCACCGTGAAGGCGGTCGGCCCCTATTTCGCAAAATTCGTGGCGCGCTGGCCGAGCGTCGAGGCGCTGGCGGCGGCCGCGCTCGACGACGTGCTGCGGCTGTGGGCCGGGCTCGGCTACTATTCGCGGGCGCGCAACCTGCACGCCTGCGCGGTGGCGGTCGCGCGCGACCATGGCGGGGCGTTTCCCGACAGCGAGGACGCGCTGCGGCGGCTGCCCGGCATCGGGCCCTACACCGCGGCGGCGATCGCGGCGATCGCCTTCGGCCGTCCCGTCATGCCGGTGGACGGCAATATCGAGCGCGTGACGGCGCGGCTGTTCGCGGTCGAGGAGATGCTGCCGCAGGCCAAGATGCGGATCGGCGAACTGGCCCGTACGCTGCTGGCGCCGGCGCGGCCCGGCGACAGCGCGCAGGCGCTGATGGATCTGGGCGCGACGATCTGTACGCCGAAGAAACCGGCCTGCGTGCTGTGCCCGCTCAGCGACGGCTGTGTGGCGCGTACGCGGGGCGATCAGGAGACGTTTCCGCGCAAGGCGCCGAAGAAAACCGGCGCGCTGCGGCGCGGCGCGGCGTTCGTCGTGATGCGCGGCGACGAGGTGCTGCTGCGCAGCCGGCCGGCGCAAGGGCTGCTCGGCGGCATGACCGAGGTGCCGACCTCTGACTGGGCCGCGGGGCTCGACGATGCGGCGGCGCTGGCGCAGGCGCCGCGATTGGGGAACGCGGCACGCTGGCGGCGCAAGGTCGGCGTGGTGACGCACGTCTTCACGCATTTTCCGCTCGAACTCGTCGTGCATGTCGCAAGCGTGCCGTCCGGCACGCCGGCCCCGGCCGGCATGCGCTTTGCCTCGATCTCGGGGTTGCCCGACGAGGCGCTGCCCAATCTGATGCGCAAGGTGCTGGCGCACGGTCTTGGCGAGGCGTTCCCGCGTGCCGGCTGACGTGCCGGTCGTGGGGAACCGGCGCGCCGTTACGGCTTTGACTTTCAAGGGACAACAAGGAGGTGCGGCAGCGATGGCATGGCCGTTTCGGAACAGAACTGCGATGCCTGCGGGCCGGACGCCGCTGGCGCGCGAACTGCTGCTGGCGGGCTTGATGGTGTTGGCCGGTGCCGGCCTGTCGGGTGCGGCGCTGCTGCAGCTCGCCGCCGGCAACGTGGACGTTGCCGAAACGGCGCCGCCTGCGGACCCCTCGCCGCAGTCGCCACAACCGTCCGCGCCTGAGCAATCCGCCCCGGCACAGGCGCCGCCCGACGCAAAGCCGCACGAGACGCGCCCGACCACGCCCGCCCCGGCGCCGGCGCGTCCCGACGTGTCGTCGGAACGGCCGGGCGTGCCGCCGGCGCTGCCGCCTGCGCCCGCGGAGAAGAGCGGCGAGCCGGTCAGGAAGTAGCGGCTGGCGCGGCCCTGCCGCCCGGCGGGGCGCGCGGCGCCTCCTCCCGGCATCCGTCTTTGGCCTTCGCGGCGCTGCTCGCCGTAGCTTTGCTGCGCGGGCTTGCGCGCGTTTGACAGAAAAATCGCCCCGCCCGGCCGGGGTTGCTTGCAAATCGCAGCGTACCCCGCCATGAGAAGGCATCCGGAGGGATGGCCGAGTGGCTTAAGGCGCACGCTTGGAAAGCGTGTGTGCGGGAAACCGTACCGTGGGTTCGAATCCCACTCCCTCCGCCATTTCAGTCCCTGAGTGGGCACTGAGTTTACGCCAACGCCCGCCACAAGCGTCTGAAGCAGACGGGACTTCGTTCCCATGATACGAACCTCGCCCTCTGCGACCTCGACGCGCTGTGCCAGCGCGCGCAGGTGGTCGCGGCGATAGCCTCCACCTTCAAGCCGGATACGCTCGCGGGCAGTTGTGGCGAACTTGCGCAACATTTGCGAAGTCACGGCTTTCTGCCCCGAGTTCTGGAGCATGGCCTGTGCCCGCTCGGAGTCGGCCTTGGCCTGATCGCGGACGGCCTTGAGGCCGTCGATGCGGTCTTTCAGCGCCGGGTCGTCCAGATCGGCAACGCCCGACTCGATGGCGTCATAGAGGCGTTTGAGGCGCAATTCCGATTCGGCTGAGCGCTTGTTCAACTCCGCGATATGCTCGCGGCGGCGCTCGGCATGTTCCTCCCTGCGATCCAGAGCAGCGGCAAGGACAGTTTCCAGCCGCTCGGGCTGGAGAAGCTGTTGCTCAAGGTGATCGGCGACCAGATCGTCCAGCTT
>JBDHSY010000176.1:0-6483 GCA_039808405.1 Xanthobacteraceae bacterium | reverse complement strand
CGGCCGGCCCATGAGGCGACGTTGATGATGCAGCCGTCCTTCTGCGCGCGCATCGCCGGCAGCACCGCGCGCATGCAATAGAGGACACCGCTGAGATTGATATCGACCACCCTGTCCCAGCCCGCGATCTCCATGTCGGCCCAGCTTCGCTTCGGCACGTTGACGCCGGCGCTGTTGACCAGAAGATCGATGCGGCCGTGCCTGGCCGCGATCTGCCGCGCCGCCGCTTCGACATCGGCGGCGTTGCTGACGTCGAGCGGCATCGCCTCGGCTCGTCCGCCGCCGCCGCCGTTGATGCCGTCCGCCACCGCGTCGAGCGCGTCCTTGCGCCGTCCCGAGACGATCACGTTCCAGCCGTCCGCCGCCAGCGCCTCGGCGCCGGCCTGCCCGATGCCGCTGCCGCCGCCGGTCACCCACGCCACGCGCCTTGCCGTGTTCGCGTTCACCATGTCCGCCCGCCTTTTATTTGCGCTCGCAAGCGCGTTCTTGCTATTGATGGCCGATCCCGCCGGAACATTTGCTCCAGCTCATCCAGCCATTTTGGAATGATGCATGACCAGCACCCCGAACGCCAACCTGTTTTCCCGCCTGTTCGACACCCTCGACGATCCGTCGCGGCTGGCGATCGAGACGCCGGACGGCAAGCCCATCAGCTATGGCGACCTGATCGCGCGGTCCGGACAGATCGCGAATTTTCTGGTGAAGCGCGGGGTCAAGACCGGTGATCGGGTCGCGGTGCAGGTCGAGAAATCGGTTCAGAACCTGATCCTGTATCTCGCGGTGGTGCGCGCCGGCGCGGTCTACCTGCCGCTCAACACCGCCTACACCCTTAACGAGCTGGACTATTTCATCACCGACGCCGAGCCGTCGCTGGTGGTGTGCGATCCGGCGAAGGCGGAGGGGCTGCGCGCCATCGCCGCGAAAGTCGGAGCGAAGGTGGAAACGCTCGATGCGAACGGCAAGGGTTCGCTGTCGGACGGCGCGGACGCGGAGGCGTCGGACTTCGCCACCGTGATCCGCGGCAACGACGATCTCGCCGCGATCCTCTACACCTCCGGCACCACCGGCCGCTCCAAGGGAGCGATGCTGAGCCACGATAATCTGGCGTCGAACTCGCTGACGCTGGTGGATTACTGGCGCTTCACCGACAAGGACGTGCTGATCCACGCGCTGCCGATCTATCACACCCACGGCCTGTTCGTGGCCAGCAACGTCACGCTGTTCGCGCGCGGGTCGATGATCTTTCTGCCCAAGCTCGATCCCGAGCGGATCATCCAGCTGATGCCGCGCGCCACCGTGCTGATGGGCGTGCCGACGTTCTACACGCGCCTGCTGCAAAGCCCGAACCTGACCAAGGAGGCGACCAGCCACATGCGGCTGTTCATCTCCGGCTCCGCGCCGCTGTTGGCCGACACCCATCGCGAATGGTCGGCGCGCACCGGCCACGCCGTGCTGGAACGCTACGGCATGACCGAGACCGGCATGAACACCTCCAACCCCTATGACGGCGACCGCGTGCCGGGCGCGGTCGGCTTTCCGCTGCCGGGCATTGCCGCGCGCGTCACCGATCCCGAGACCGGCAAGGAATTGCCGCGCGAGGAGATCGGCATGATCGAGGTCAAGGGTCCGAACGTGTTCAAGGGCTACTGGCGCATGCCGGAGAAGACGGCCGCCGAGTTTCGCCCCGACGGGTTTTTCATCACCGGCGACCTCGGCAAGATCGACGCGCGCGGATATGTCCACATCGTCGGCCGCGGCAAGGACCTGGTGATCACCGGCGGCTTCAACGTCTACCCCAAGGAGATCGAAAGCGAGATCGATGCCATGCCGGGCGTCGTGGAATCGGCGGTGATCGGCGTGCCGCACGCCGACTTCGGCGAGGGCGTCACCGCCGTGGTGGTGGCCGAGAAGGGCGCGAGCCTCGACGAGGCCGCGGTGATCGGCGCGCTCGACGGCAAACTGGCGAAATTCAAGATTCCGAAGCGGGTGTTTTTCGTCGACGAACTGCCGCGCAACACCATGGGCAAGGTGCAGAAAAACATTCTGCGCCAGACCTATGCGACGATCTACCAGAGCGGAAGCGATACCGCCGTCAAAGAGTGAATATTTGCTCATGATATGGTTTCGCGGCCGCCCGGCAAAAATCCCGGAGCGACGTGGAACCGATATCGGCGAGCGAGAAAAACCTTTGAGCGCACGGGGCCTGTGGGCTCGCGCCAGGGCGACGCGACAAAGGAATGAATTAAACATCTAGAACATAAAAATCCTCGTTGCGTTGGTGAGTTTGTCTTCGTAAATAGAACATCTCTAGTCGTGGCCCGGCGCGACCGCGATTGCCTTCCTCCCGGCCTTGGTCGCCGCAACCGTCGAAGTCCGCTCATGCCCGCCAGGATCGACCGCCCGCTCTCGCCACACCTGCAAACCTACCGGATGACGCTGACGATGGCGCTGTCGGTGGTGCATCGCGCCACCGGGCTGGCGCTCTATGCCGGCACCCTGCTCCTGGTGTGGTGGCTGATCGCCGCGGCCTCGGGGCCGGCGGCCTATGCGCAGCTGCAGGCGTTCGCCGGCAGCTGGATCGGCCGCCTGATCCTGTTCGGCTACACCTGGGCGCTGCTGTTCCATCTGCTCAGCGGCATCCGTTATCTGATCTGGGACCTCACCTACGGCTTCGAGGCGCGCGAACGCGAATGGCTGACCCGCGCCGCGTTGATCGGCTCCATCGTGCTGACCATTTTGCTGTGGGTGCTGGTTTACGCCATGGGAGGCGGCCGATGAACACTGACACCCGGTCCACCATGCGCACGCCGCTGAGCCGCGTCCGCCGTCTCGGCACGGCGAAATCCGGCACCGGCGACTTCTGGCGCCAGCGACTCACCGCCGTCGCCATGGTGCTGCTGATCGTGCCGATGATCGCCATCGTCATGATGCTGCTCGGCCGCAACCAGGCCGGCGCCGCGCAGATTCTCGGCTCGCCGCTGATCGCCATCGTCACGCTGTTGTTCGTCATCGCGAGCTGCTGGCACATGAAGATCGGCGTGCAGGTGGTGATCGAGGACTACGTCCACACCGAGAACCTCAAGCTCGCGCTGATCATGGCCAATACGTTCTTCTCGATCGCCGTGGCGCTGGCCGCGATCTACGCCATCTTCAAACTGTCATCTGGAGTGTAGCCCATGGCCGGTTCTGGCAATGGCGCGCCTGCCGTCAACGGCCACGCCTATCCGCTCGAGGACCACAGCTACGACGTCGTGGTGGTCGGCGCGGGCGGCGCGGGCCTGCGCGCGGTGGTCGGGTGCAGCGAGGCCGGCCTGCGCACGGCCTGCGTCACAAAAGTGTTTCCGACGCGCTCGCACACGGTGGCGGCGCAGGGCGGCATTTCCGCTTCGCTCGGCAACATGCACAAGGACGACTGGCGCTGGCACATGTACGACACCGTGAAGGGGTCGGACTGGCTCGGCGATCAGGATTCGATCGAGTACATGGTGCGCCATGCGCCCGCGGCGGTGTACGAGCTCGAGCACTGGGGCGTGCCGTTTTCGCGCACCGACGAGGGCAAGATCTACCAGCGCCCGTTCGGCGGCATGACCATCGATTACGGCAAGGGCCAGGCGCAGCGCACCTGCGCCGCCGCCGACCGCACCGGTCACGCCATGCTGCACACGATGTACGGCCAGGCGCTGCGCCACTCGGCGGAGTTTTTCATCGAGTTCTTCGCCATCGATCTGATCATGGACGATCAGGGCGTCTGCCGCGGCGTCGTCGCGCTCAATCTCGACGACGGCACGCTGCACCGCTTCCGCGCCCAGACCGTGATCCTTGCCACCGGCGGCTACGGCCGCGCCTACCAGTCCTGCACCTCGGCGCACACCTGCACCGGCGACGGCGGCGGCATGGCGCTGCGCGCCGGCCTGGCGCTGCAGGACATGGAGTTCGTCCAGTTTCATCCGACCGGCATCTACGGCTCGGGCTGTCTGGTGACGGAAGGCGCGCGCGGCGAGGGCGGCTATCTGGTCAACTCCGAAGGCGAGCGCTTCATGGAGCGCTATGCGCCCTCCGCCAAGGACCTCGCCTCGCGCGACGTGGTGTCGCGCGCCATGACCATCGAGATTCGCGAAGGGCGTGGCGTCGGCAAGAACAAGGACCACATCTATCTGCACCTCGATCATCTCGATCCGGCGGTGCTGCACGAGCGCCTGCCGGGCATTTCGGAATCGGCGCGGATCTTCGCCAATGTCGACGTGACGCGCGAGCCGATCCCGATGATCCCGACCGTCCACTACAACATGGGCGGCATCCCGACCAACTATCACGGCGAGGTGGTGACCAAGAAGAACGGCGACAACGACGCCGTGGTGCCCGGCCTGATGGCGGTCGGCGAGGCGGCCTGCGTGTCCGTTCACGGCGCCAACCGGCTCGGCTCCAACTCGCTGATCGACCTCGTGGTGTTCGGCCGCGCCGCGGCGCTGCGGCTTGCCGAAAAGCTGACGCCGAACGGCAAGCAGCCCGACCTGCCGGCGGATTCGGCCGAGCGCGCGCTGTCGCGCCTCGACCATTTCCGCTACGCCTCCGGCGGCACGCCGACCGCGCAAATCCGCGACAACATGCAGCGCGTGATGCAGAACAACTGCGCCGTGTTCCGCACCGGCGAGGTGTTGAACGAAGGCCACAAGCAGATTCACGCCGTGCTCGGCGGCATCGGCGACATCTCCGTCACCGACCGCTCGCTGATCTGGAATTCCGACCTGGTCGAGACGCTGGAGTTCGACAACCTGATCGCGCAGGCGGTGGTGACGATGGATTCCGCCGTCAACCGCACCGAAAGCCGCGGCGCGCACGCACGCGAAGACTTTCCGGACCGCGACGACGCCAACTGGATGAAGCACACGCTGGCGTGGCTCGATGGCGACGGCAAGGTCACGATCGACTACCGTCCGGTGCACAACTACACCATGAGCAACGACGTGCAGTACATTCCGCCGAAAGCGCGCGTGTACTAGGAAAACGCGTGTATTAGGAAAAAGGACAAGGCAATGGCCGAGTTCGCGCTCCCGAAGAACTCCAAGATCACCGAAGGCAAGACCTGGCCGAAGCCGACCACGACTGCGAGCTTGCGCGAATTCAAGGTCTATCGCTGGGATCCGGACGACACCAAGAACCCGCGCATCGACACCTATTATGTCGATACCGGCGATTGCGGACCGATGGTGCTCGACGGCCTGATCTGGATCAAGAACAAGATCGATCCGACGCTGACCTTCCGCCGCTCCTGCCGCGAGGGCGTGTGCGGCTCCTGCGCCATGAACATCGACGGCAAGAACGGCCTCGCCTGCATCACCTCGATGCACGACGAGCCGGCCGGCGCCGTCAAGGTCAACCCGCTGCCGCACCAGCCGGTGGTCAAGGACCTGGTACCCGACCTCACCAACTTCTACGCGCAGTACGCCTCGATCGAGCCGTGGCTGCACACCACGACGCCGATGCCGCAGAAGGAGTGGAAGCAGAGTAAGGAGGACCGCGCCAAACTCGACGGCCTCTACGAGTGCATCCTGTGCGCCTGCTGCTCGACGGCGTGCCCGAGCTACTGGTGGAACTCCGACCGCTATCTCGGCCCGGCGGCGCTGTTGCAGGCCAATCGCTGGGTGTCCGACAGCCGCGACGAGGCGACCGGCGAGCGGCTCGACAATCTCGAGGACCCGTTCCGGCTCTATCGCTGCCACACCATCATGAACTGCACCAAGGCGTGCCCGAAGGGGCTCAACCCGGCCAAGGCAATTGCCGAGCTGAAAAAGAAGATGGTCGAGCGTCAGACCTAGAGCGTTTTCAAGCGAAGCATGCCCTCGGGCTTGACCCGAGGGTGGAGACCGGCCTTCGCCTGGCCATAGCCGGCTCCGGCCCGGCGACGGCCGGTTCGCGTGAAGAAAGCGGCGCTTGCCTCGCTCCCGAACGGGAGCATCGCGAGGGTTCCAGCGGCGGCGATGGCCGCCGTTTTCTTTTGGTGGTCCTGGGCACCATCGGCCGGCGGCTCGTCCGGCGTGGAACTCGGGGGGTAGCGGCCGGGTTGAAGTTTGCTATCCTCTCATCGCAGGCGCCGGCAAAGCGCCGAGCCGTGCCTGAACCCAAGCTGAATAGGCAGCAATTTCAGCAGTATGGACGAGAAATAATCCGCCCTCTGGAAAAGCCGGTTGCCATATTGCGGCCGTACGCCACCCCTTGAGTGCCTGTGTATCCCGCGAGCCCCGACCCAAGGAGACGAGCCCGAATGACCAGTTTCCGCATGATCCTGCTGGCGACCACCGCCCTTTCGCTGGCGTCGATCGCCCCGCACGCCGCCGTTGCCAACGACGGCACGCTTCGGCTCGCACAGGCGGCGGAAGGCGGAGGGGGGGTCCAGCGGGGGAAGGATGCGCGGCCACCTGCGAAGGGCGCGCCGCCAGCCAAACAGCCGCCGCAGGCGGGGCAGCCCGCCCCGCGCGCGGCCCC
>JBDHSY010000175.1:0-6488 GCA_039808405.1 Xanthobacteraceae bacterium | reverse complement strand
TGCCGGTGGGCGACAGCGTGCCCTGCGTCATCAGCCGCGGCGTGCCGACGGACTTGACGCCGCCGCCGATGTCGATGCCGACCGGCAAGATGGTGCCCTGGTCGGAGGCTTGCGCGCCGACGCGGCGGACATGCTGGTAGATCAGGTCCTGAAAGGCCGCGCGCTGCTTCTTGTAGCCGGTGGTGCGCAGGTTGGCGATGTTGTTGGAAATGACCTGAACGTTCAGCTCCTGGGCCGCCATTCCGGTCGCGGATGTATAAAGGGCGCGCATCGGTTGGTCTCCTTAGGCCGGCACGTCGGCCAGTCGTTCGATCGCCGAGCGGCGCAGGTCGCTCTGCTGTTGCAGCATGGTGGCGACCTGACCGTAGGCGCGGGTGACGCCGATCATCCGGCTCATCTCGGCCACCGCGTTGACGTTCGATTTCTCGATAAAGCCCTGGCGTACCTGTGCCTTGGTGTCGGCCTGTGCCGTCACGCCGGGACCGGCGGCGAACAGGTTGGCGCCTTCCTTCGTGAGCGCCTGCGCGTCGGCGAAGCCGACCAGGCGCAGTTTTCCGCGGATCGAGTCGGCCAGCGTGTTGTTGCCTTCGAGCACGGTGACGGTGCCGTCAGGGCTGATGGTGATGTCGCGGTCGATCTGCTGGAACACGATCGGCCCGTTGGTGCCGAGCACCGGGTGGCCGGCGGCGGTGACGAGCTGGCCGCGCTCGTTGATCTGCAAGCCGCCGTCGCGGGTATAGCGCTCGCCGGCCGGGGTCTGCACCGCGAGAAACGCGTTGCCGTCGATGGCGACGTCGAGCGGGTTGCCGGTCGGCTGCAACGGGCCTTGGGTGAAATCGCGATAGGTGGCGCGGTCGTTGACGAAGCTGACGCGGCGGTCGCGGCCGACGAAATGCTCGTCGCGCGCCACCGGCATCAGATATTCCTCGAACAGCGACTTGTCGGCCTTGAAGCCGGTCGTGTTGACGTTGGCGACGTTGTTGGCGACGACGTCCAGCTCGCGCTGCAACATCATCTGCCGCGACAGCCCGATGAGGAGGGCGTTCTCCATCGGTGGTTCTCCCCTGATGAGGCGCCGCCCGGCTCTCCCAAGCCTTCAGGCGCTTCGCGAGCCTGTTCGGTTCTCCCAAACCGGGCCGGCTCGCCGATCTCTCAAGCGAGGACCGTGCCAACTCCTGTTTTCTTTATTTTTCAGAGAGTTGGTCGATTTGTCGGAGCGCCGCCGCCCGGCAGAAAGGAATTATTGACCATGATTGCCCGGCAATTTTTTCCCAGTCGCGCGACCGTGGAAAGGTTCCGTTACCCATTGCGGCCCTAGCGTCGCCGGACTGAGGGCGCAGGTTGCGCCGGGGGCATCGTATCGCGTCATAACGCCTGTTCGGCCGCATCCCTGCCCGTCCTGTTGCCCAGGCGGAGCACGCGATGGCAGACAACGACCAGACCGACGAGGCTGCGGCGGACGCTGCGGCCGCGGGCGAGGCGCAGCCCAAGAAGAAGTCGCGGCGCTGGCTCATGATCGCGCTCGCCGCGGTGGTCGCCGCCGCGGCCGGTGGCGGCGGATACGTGTTCCTGTTCAAGCATGGCGGCGAGCAGCACGCCAAGGCCAAGCTGGTGCCGCCGCCTGTGTTCGTCGAGGTGCCGGATGTGCTGGTCAACCTCGCCGGTGCGGCCGGCGAGCGGGTGCAGTACCTCAAGGTCAAGGCCGTGCTGGAAGTGAAGGACGCGCATCAGAGCGAGAAGGTCAAGCCGATGCTGCCGCGCATCGTCGATCTGTTCCAGACCTACCTGCGCGAACTGCGCCCCTCCGACCTGCACGGATCGATGGGCCTGTTCCGGCTCAAGGAGGAATTGACGCGCCGCGTCAACGTCGCGACCTCGCCGGGCGAGGTCTCCGCCGTGCTGTTCAAGGAAGTGGTCATTCAGTGAGGCAACGGGTGTCGCATCATGCCGCCGGATGAACCTGTCGATCAGGACGCCATTGCCGCCGAGTGGGAAGCCTCGCTCGGGACCGACGGCGCCGAGAGCGCTGCCGCGGACGCTGCCGAGAACGAACTGACCGAGACCATGGCCCAGCAATGGGCGGCGATGGTGGAGGGCGTCGGCAACTCCCCGGTCGCCAACGGCGAGCGGGTGCTGTCGCAGGAGGAAATCGACAACCTGCTCGGCTTCAGCGTCGGCGAGGTCAATCTCGAGGACCACTCCGGCATTCGCGCCATCATCGATTCGGCGATGGTGTCGTACGAGCGGCTGCCGATGCTGGAGATCGTGTTCGACCGCCTGGTCCGGCTGTTGACCACGTCGTTGCGCAACTTCACCTCCGACAACGTCGAGGTGTCGCTCGACCGCATCACCTCGGTGCGGTTCGGCGACTACATGAACTCGATTCCGCTGCCGGCGGTGCTGTCGGTGTTCAAGGCCGAGGAGTGGGAGAATTTTGGGCTCGCCACCGTCGATTCCAGCCTGATCTATTCGATGATCGACGTGCTGCTGGGCGGCCGGCGCGGCGCCGCGGCGCTGCGCATCGAGGGCCGGCCGTACACCACGATCGAGACCAACCTGGTCAAGCGCCTGATCGAGGTGGTGCTGTCCGATACCGAGCAGGCGTTCCGGCCATTGTCGCCGGTGACGCTAACCATCGACCGGCTGGAGACCAATCCGCGCTTCGCGGCGATCTCGCGCCCGGCCCATGCCGCCATCCTGGTGCGGCTGCGGGTCGACATGGAGGACCGCGGCGGCAACGTCGAACTGTTGCTGCCCTACGCGACCATCGAACCGATCCGCAACGTGCTGTTGCAGATGTTCATGGGCGAGAAATTCGGCCGCGATCCGATCTGGGAAAGCCATCTCGCCACCGAGATCGCCAACGCCCGGATCGCCGTCGATGCGCTGCTCTACGAATCCCACATTCCGCTGCGGCAACTGATGGACCTCAAGGTCGGCGACACGCTGCCGCTCGGCCTGCGGCCGGATGCGCCGGTCACGGTGCGCTGCGGCAACGTCACGCTGACGGAAGGCCGCATGGGCCGGGTCGGCGACCGCGTCGCCATTCGCGTCACCCGGCCGCTGCGCAAGCCGACCACGACCTACGCGATGTTCGAGCGGGCGGACGAGCAAACCAAGATGATGGAGGCACAATGAACCCGATTGTCGGACTGGCGGTGGAGGGCGTGGTGGCGGTGCTGCTGGTTGCGACCATCGGCTACTGCACCGTGCTCAACAAGCGGCTCAAGCGGCTCAAGGCCGACGAGCATTCGCTCAAGGCGACGATTGCCGAGTTGATCACCGCGACCGAGATTGCCGAGCGCGCTATCGGCGGGCTGAAGCTGACGGTGCGCGACTGCAACGAAAACCTCGGCAGCCAGATGGCCGCCGCCGTGGAGATGACCGAGCGGTTGCAGACGCAGATCGATCTCGGCAACGACGTGGTGCGGCGCGTGGCGCGCATCGCGCAGGTCGGGCGCGGCGCTCCGGCTGCTGCCGGCGCGCAGATTGCCACAGCCGCGCCGGAGCGGCCGAAGTCGGTCGCCGCCCGCACCCTTGCCGAGGCCGCGCAAGCCTTCGTCGCCCGCAAGAAGGCCGCCGGTCTCGCCGCATGAGCGCGTTGCGCGACATCCGGGTGCTGCCGGTGGTGCTGGCCGCCGTGGCCGGGCTTGCCGTCCTGAAGGTCGCGGCCCTGGTGGTCGACGGCAGCTATGTGCTTGGCGCCAATGCCGGGCCGCAGCCGCTGTCGTGGGCGCAGGAGAACCTCAACTATCCGTCGTCGCGCAACCGCGTCGATGCCGCCGAGGTGACCGGCTCGGTCGAGGCCAAGCCCAAGCCGGAGCCGAAGGAAGCGCCGCCCGCCGCCGCGCCGCCGGAGACCGTGGCGCCGACGCCCGAGGTCGGTCCGTCGCCCGCCGAGCGTGCCGTGCTCGAACGCTTGCAGGAGCGCCGGCAGGAGCTGGACGCCCGCGCCCGCGAGATGGACATCCGCGAAAATCTGCTGAAGGCCACCGAACAGCGCATCGAGGCGCGCGTCGGCGAGGTCAAGGCGATCGAGAGCCGGATCGCCGCCGCCAAATCGCAGAAGGCGGCGGAGGAGGATGCGCGCTTCAAGGCCATCGTCACCATGTACGAAGGCATGAAGCCGAAGGACGCCGCGCGCATCTTCGACCGGCTCGACATGCCGGTGCTCATCGAGGTCGCCTCGAAGATCGCGCCGCGCAAGATGGCCGACATTCTCGGCGTGATGCAGCCGGCGGCGGCCGAGCGGCTGACCGTGGAACTGGCGCGCCGCGCCGGCGCCGACAGCGGCGCCTCGATCGCGAGCCTGCCCAAGATCGAGGGTCAGCCGACGCCGCAGGGCGGTCACTGACGTTATTTAATTTAACTTATTCGCGCGCGCCCGCCCTCTGCCAGACGATATCCGTCTGGGTGCCGATGCCGCGCAGTTCGCCGAGCGACAGCGCCGCAAGCCGGCCGTCGCCGGCAAGCCGGTGCGCGACGAAGCCGGCGGTCGCCAGGGTCTCCAGCATGGCATCGAGCGGCGCCCTGTCGCTAACCGCAAGCTCCGGCGAATATTCGGTCACGACGGCGGCGGTCCGGCCCAGCGTGGCGCGGGCGCCGGCGATCACCGCCGGCTCGAACCCCTCGACGTCGATCTTGATCAGCGCGATTTGTGCATCGGCAAGGCCGAGCTGCTCGAGCGCGCCATCGAGGTCGATCACCGGTACGCGGCGCGACCCGTGGCCGTGATCGGTGGCGAGCGAATGGCGGCCCTGGTTGGAGGCCTTATAGCGGTACAGCGTGGCGATGCCGGCCTCCGCCCCGACCGCCGAGCCGAGCACGACGGCATTGTCGATGGCGTTGTCGGCGAGGTTGCGGGCCAACAGCCAGGCATTGAGCGCGTCCGGCTCGAAGGCGACGACTTGGGTGACGGCCGGGCTGCGCGCGGCGTGCACCGTGTGCCAGCCGATGTTGGCGCCGACGTCGACGAACAGCCCGGGCTGCGCCCGCCGCAGGTGGCCGTCGATCCACGCCGTCAGCGCCGGCTCGTAACGGCCGTATTTGGCGATGTGGCGGCCGACGGCGTCGCGCGGCTGCACCCAGAAGCGCAGGCCCGAGGCGCGCGCCCGCGTCCGGAATGCCGGACGCCAGGGCATGGCCAGCGCGGCAAGGTACTTTGCCAGGCGCGGCGGAGACGGCAGGCGGTCGATTCGCAACGGCACGGCGGTTCTCGGTGTCGCCGCGGTGCGCGGCATAGTTAATCGACCCTTAACGACTGTCGTGGCCTAGTGCGAGAGCTAGTTAGGAGATAGCCGCCGGCCGGGCAAGACGCATGTTCGGGCGGCGTAGGCCGGAGATGGCCGCAGACGACTAAAACACGATGCGGCCCGTTAACGGGCCGGCAAACCGCGATGACTACAGCCGAAGGGGTCGGGGTGCGCCGCCGGTGATGTCCACGCTGAACACAGTGCGACGATGAGGCATGTCCTTGCCATCGGATGCTGGCCGGGGTTGCGCATCCATGCGTGGGTGGCCGCGTGCTGCCTTGCGGCGTTTGCTTTTGTCACCGCCGCCGCGGCCGATCCGGTCAGGGGCGAGGCGCAGTTTTCCGCCGCGAACGGCTACGCGCGGCTGGTGTTGACGCTGGCCGAGGACGTCGGATCGGACGTCGCGGTGGCCGGCTCCGTGCTTGTCGTCAGCTTCAAGAAGCCGGTCGAGATCGCCGTCGATACCCTGGGCGCCGCCGTGCCGGAGTACGTCGGGGCCGCGCGTCGCGACCCGGACGGCATGGCGATCCGCTTTGCGCTCGCGCGCAAGGTCAAGGTCAACACCATGACCGCCGGCGAGCGCATCTTCATCGATCTGTTGCCGGAGAGCTGGGCCGGGCCGCCGCCGGCGCTGCCGCAGGAGGTGGTGCGCGAACTGACCGAACGGGCGCGCGCCGCCGAAGAGGCGTTGCGCCGGCTCCGCCTCGTCGAGGAGACGAAGAAGAAAAAGCCGGTGCGCGTGCGCGCCTCGATGCAGCCGACGTTCGTGCGCTTCACCTTCGAATTGCCGGCCCGCATGGGCGTCTCCACCTCGCTCAACGAGGGCCGCTACGCGGTGGTGTTCGAGACCGCGATGACCTTCGATCTCACCGATGCGCGCAACGTCGCGCCGGCCCAGGTCGCGGCGATCGAGCAGAAGATCGACGGCGGCTCCTCGGCCGTGACTTTCAGGCTGGTCGGCGACGTCGATGTCCGCTCCTTCCGCGAGGACGGCAACTACGTCGTCGACGTGGCTTTCGATCATGCGGCGCCGCAGGAGCCGGCCGCGGCCATTGCTGCGCTGGCACAGTCTCAGGCCGAAGCGGCCCCCGCCCGGCAGCCGCCGGCACCGCCGAAGGCGGCAGCGCCGGCTGAACCTGCCCCCGCGCCGAAGGTGGCAGCACCGGCCGCCCTGCCACCGCGCTCTCCACGCATTCGGCCAGCGCACCGTAGATCACGCCATAGCCGGTGTTGCCC
>JBDHSY010000174.1:0-6502 GCA_039808405.1 Xanthobacteraceae bacterium | reverse complement strand
GACAGGCCGGCGATCACCGCGTTCCTGGAGCGCCTCGCGATCTCGCTGACGGCCTCGAAGTCGCCCGGCGAGGTGATCGGGAAGCCGGCCTCGATCACATCGACGCCCATGTCGTCGAGCAGTTCGGCAACCTCCAGCTTTTCCTCGAAGGTCATGGTGGCGCCGGGGCATTGTTCGCCGTCGCGCAGCGTGGTGTCGAAAATGATGACGCGGTCCTTCTCGGACTTTTGCGTAGGAGTCATGGGCCTGGTCCTTTGATCAGATGCGGCGCCGCGGGCGCCCGTCGGGTTCCGGTAGCGAAAATCCCCTGAGTGCCCAGGCACGACGGCCCAGACGGCGCTCAGGGGCGCATAAGAAGCAGGAGCCCGCCAAGGAGGGCCGGCGGCGGCAGGGCAGCCGCGACAACGGGGGCGGCGGCCGTGATGCCGGCTGCCTCCTCATTGACGCGCAGATTGCCGCGAATCGTCATTGCCAAGCCCATCCTGTCCGCATCCTGGCCCGCAACCGTTGACGGTTGGTTGAGGGGCCTCGCGGAAACGGTTCTTTCTAGACGACATCCGCCCCGCGCCGCAACGCCAAAAAGCGTCAGGCCCCCTGCCCTTTCTCGCCCGCCCGCGGCGCGCCCGGAGCGGCGGCGGCGGGCGGAACGCGATCGGCGGCCGGCGCAACAGCCGGCTGCGCCGGCTGAGCGGTGGCGCGGCCGTTGCCCCCATTTCCCTCATGTTCGAGGGCCGCGCGCACCTCGGCGAACTGGCGCAGCGAGGCCTTGTCCACCTTGGGAAATTTGAGCTTGAGCCCATCGAGCGCCGCGACGATGGCGGAGCCGATCACCACGCGCCCGAACCACTTGTAGTCCGCGGGCACCATATACCACGGCGCGGTCGGGGTCGCGGTGTGGCGGATCACGTCCTCGTAGGCCGCCTGGTAGTCGTCCCAGCGCCGGCGCTCGGCGACGTCGTCCATCGAGAACTTCCAATTCTTCGACGGCTCGTCGAGCCGCTCCAGAAAGCGCTGGCGCTGTTCCTCCTTCGACACGTGCAGGAAGAACTTGAGGATGACGGTGCCGTTGCGCGCGAGGTAGCGCTCGAACGCGACGATGTCCTCGAAGCGCTCCCGCCAGATGTTTTTCGTCACCAGCTTGCGCGGCAGCCGCTGCTTCGCGAGGATTTCGGGATGCACCCGCACGACGAGGCATTCCTCGTAATAGGAGCGGTTGAAGATGCCGATGCGGCCGCGCTCGGGCAGGCACAATGAGGTGCGCCACATGAAGTCGTGGTCGAGTTCCTGCGGCGACGGCGCCTTGAAGGAATAGACCTGGCAGCCTTGCGGGTTGACGCCGGACATGACGTGCTCGATGGCGCTGTCCTTGCCGGCGGCGTCCATGCCCTGAAAGATCAGGAGCAGCGACCAGCGGTTCTGCGCATAGAGCTTTTCCTGCAATTCGCGCAGCCGCTCGCGGTTGGCGGCGATGATCTTGTGGGCGGCCTCCTTGTGCAGGTTGCCCTTCACATCGGTGGCATGGCTGCCGAGGGCGAAGCGCCGGCCGTCGTCGATGCGGAACGGCTCGATATAGGGCGCCAGCGTCGCGCCCAAGGTGTTCTTTTTTCCCGCCATGCTCGGCACCTCGCATCGCCCCGCTGCAAGCCTAGCTCGTGGCGCGCCGGCCCGATAGCCCCGGCTTTGTCGGGCCAGCCGCGATGTGATAGGGCGTGACCTTGCATGAGCGCACCAGCCCCAGCGATTTCCGTGCAGCGCGTGGCCAGGCGTTTCGGCCGCGTCACGGCGGTGGACGACGTGTCGCTCGAGATCGGCGAAGGCGAATTCCTCGCCGTCGTCGGGGCGTCGGGGTCCGGCAAGACCACGCTGCTGCGGCTGATCAACCGGCTGATCGCGCCGGATAGCGGGCGCATCGTCATCCATGGCGAGGATAGTGCGGCGAGCGACCCGGTGGCGCTGCGTCGGCGCATCGGCATGGTGTTCCAGAGCGGCGCGCTGTTCCCGCACATGAGCGTCGCCGACAATATCGGCATCACGCCGCGCCTGACCGGACAGCCGCGGCAGGAGATCGCGGCGCGCATCGACGAGATGATGGCGCTGGTGCAGCTCGCGCCCGAATTGCGTGCGCGCCGGCCGCACGAATTGTCCGGCGGGCAGCGCCAGCGCGTCGGCGTGGCGCGGGCGCTCGCGGCCGGCCCGCGCATCGTATTGATGGACGAGCCGTTCGGCGCGCTCGATCCGCTGACCCGCGACACGCTCGGCGAGGACTATCGCGCGCTGCACACGCGGCTCGGTCTCGTCACGGTGATGGTCACCCACGACATTGCCGAGGCGCTGCTGCTCGCCGACCGCATCGCGGTGATGCACGAGGGGCGGCTCGTCGCCGTCGCCGATCCGAAACGGATGTCGCAGAACGAACAGCCTTACGTGCGCGATCTGTTGCGCGCGCCGCGCCGGCAGGCGGAACGGCTTGCCGCGCTGCTGGCGCAGGGCACGCGATGACCGGCCTGCTCGATCCGCGCTGGAGCGAGGCCGTCGCGCGGCTGCCGGATTACCTCGGCGCGCATGTCCGGGTCAGTCTGGCCGCGCTGGCGCTCGGGCTTGCCGTCAGCCTGCCGCTGGCGCTGATCACGCGCCATCGCCCGGCCGCGCGCGGCGTGCTGCTCGGCATTGCCAGCATCGCCCAGACCGTGCCGGGGCTGGCGCTGCTGGCGCTGTTCTATCCGCTGCTGCTGGCGCTCGCCGCACTGTCGGCCAAGTGGTTCGGCGTCTCCTTCTCGGCGTTCGGATTTCTGCCGGCCGTGCTGGCGCTGGCGCTCTATGCCATGCTGCCGGTGCTGCGCAACACCATCACCGGCCTGCAAGGCATCGACCCGGCGCTGATCGAGGCGGCCAGGGGCGTCGGCATGACCGAGCGCCAGTCGCTCGCTTTGGTCGAATGGCCGCTGGCGCTGCCGGTGATCATGGCCGGCATCCGCACCGCCGCGGTGTGGGTGATCGGCACCGCGACGCTGTCGACGCCGATCGGCCAGACCAGCCTCGGCAACTACATTTTCGCGGGGCTACAGACCCAGAACTGGGTGTTCGTGCTGTTCGGCTGCGCCGCCGCCGCTACTCTCGCGCTCGCCGTCGACGGCCTTTTGGCGCTGATCGAGCACGGCTTGCGGCACCATCGCGGCCGCGCACGGATCGCGCTCGGCGCCATGGGCCTTGCGGCGCTGATCGTCGCGTCGCTGGCGCCCGGCCTGGCGCGCACATCCGCGCACTACGTGATCGGCGCGAAAACCTTCACCGAACAGTACGTACTGTCGCAGTTGATCGCGCAGCGTCTCAACGCGGCCGGCCTCAGCGCCACGACGCGCGAAGGGCTCGGCTCCAACGTCATCTTCGAGGCATTGCGCGACGGCGAGATCGACGCCTATGTCGATTACTCCGGCACGTTGTGGGCCAACCAGTTCAGGCACACCGACGTCAAGCCGCGCCGCGCGCTGCTGACGGCGCTGGCGGCGCGGCTCGCCGACGACGGCGTGACGCTGTTCGGCGAACTCGGCTTCGCGAACGCCTACGCGCTGGTGATGCCGCGCGCCCGCGCAAGCGCGCTCGGCATCCGCTCGATCGCCGACCTCGCGGCCCGCGCGCCGGAGTTGTCGATCGCCGGCGACTACGAGTTCTTTTCACGCCCGGAATGGGCGGCGCTGCGACAGGCTTACGGCCTGCGCTTTGGCAAGCAGCGCCAGATGCAGCCCGACTTCATGTATGCGGCGGTGGCGGCCGGCGAGGTCAATGTCATCGCCGGCTACACCAGCGACGGCCTGATCGCAAAATACAACCTCGTCGTGCTCGACGACCTCAAGAAAGCGATCCCGCCCTACGACGCGGTGCTGCTGTTGTCGCCGCGCCGTGCCAATGACCGCGCGTTACGCGAGGCGTTGCGGCCGCTCATTGGCGCCATCGATATCGCCACCATGCGCGAGGCCAACCTGCGCGCCGCCGACGGCGCCACCGGCTCCGCCGCCGATGTGGCGCGCTGGCTGTGGGACCAGATCGCGGCGCGGCACAAATAAAAAAGCCCGCGCGGCAGCGCGGACTCTCAATTTCCGTCATGCCCGGCCTTGTGCCGGGCATCCACGCCTTAACAGAACTTCAGTCAAACAAGACGTGGATGGCCGGGACAAGCCCGGCCATGACGCATCAGATGAACTTAGTTCTTCGACTTGTCGACCAATGCGCCCTTCTTGATCCACGGCATCATGTCGCGCAGCTTGGCGCCGACGGCCTCGATCTGGTGCTGGCTGAGCTTGGCACGGGTGGCCTTGAACGAGGTCTGGTTGACCTTGTTCTCCAGCATCCAGTTGCGGGTGAAGATGCCGTTCTGGATGTCGGCCAGCACGCGCTTCATCTCGGCCTTGGTCTCGGCGTTGACGATGCGCGGCCCGGAGACGTATTCGCCATACTCGGCGGTGTTGGAGATCGAGTAGTTCATGTTGGCGATGCCGCCTTCGTAGATCAGGTCCACGATCAGCTTCACCTCGTGCAGGCACTCGAAATACGCCATCTCCGGCGCGTAGCCGGCTTCCACCAGCGTCTCGAAGCCGCCCTTGATCAGTTCGACCAGGCCGCCGCACAGCACCACCTGCTCGCCGAACAGGTCGGTCTCGCATTCCTCGCGGAAGGTGGTTTCGATGATGCCGGCGCGGCCGCCGCCGATCGCCGAGGCATAGGACAGGCCGAGGTCGTGAGCGTTGCCGGAGGCGTCCTTGTGGATCGCGATCAGGCACGGCACGCCGCCGCCGCGCTGATACTCCGAGCGCACGGTGTGGCCGGGGCCTTTCGGCGCCACCATCAGCACGTCGAGGTCGGCGCGCGGCTCGATCAGGTTGAAGTGCACGCTGAGGCCGTGGGCGAACAACAGCGCCGCGCCCTTCTTCATGTTGTCGTGCAGGTGGTCGCGGTAGATGTCGGCCTGCAATTCGTCGGGCGTCAGCATCATGATGACGTCGGCCCACTTGGCGGCCGCGGCCACGTCCATCACCTTGAAGCCGGCGCCTTCCGCCTTCTTGGCCGAAGCCGAGCCCTCGCGCAGCGCGATCGCGACCTCCTTGACGCCGGAATCCTTCAGGTTCAGGGCATGGGCATGGCCCTGGCTGCCGTAGCCGACAACGGCCACCTTGCGGCCCTTGATCAGGTTGATATCGGCGTCGCGGTCGTAATACACACGCATGGTCGGTCCTCTGGTTCAGGCGGGCACGATGGCCCGGAGCGGCATGTTCGGGATGGCTTCGGGCCGCCGCGCGCGCAGCGGCCCAGTTGGAAATTTCCGACGTTCTCTAGAGCATTTTGCCGCAAAGGGGAAACCGGATTTGCGCATGGCGGCGCCTCATCCCTCGACCAGCACCGGATAAAGCGACGCGATCAACAGCGCCGCCATGATCCAGTTGAAGATGCGGATGGCGCGCTGCGAGCGCACCAGCTTCTGCAGCGAGGAGCCGAACAGCGTCCAGGCCACCGCCGACGACAGTCCGAGCACCAGGAGCAGCAGCGACATCGTGACGATGTTCCACGGATAATTCGCCAGCGCCGCATAGGCGGTAACGGTGCCGATGGCGATGATCCAGCCCTTGATGTTGACCCACTGAAACAGCGCCGCCTCCCAGAAGGTCAGCGGCCGGCGGGCGGCGTCGCCCGCCTCCACCGGCCCGGCGCGGGCGATCACCACCGCGAGGTAAACGAGATAGGCGGCGCCGCCGTATTTCAGCACCGACTGTAACAGCGGATAGGCGTCGAACACCGCCCCCAGTCCGAATCCGACCACGGCGACGAGAAAGGCAAAGCCGAGCGCGACGCCGGAGATATGCGGCAGCGTGCGGCGCAGGCCGAAGTTCAGCCCGGACGCCAGCAGCATGACGTTGTTCGGCCCCGGCGTGTACAGCCCGACCACGGCAAACACCACGAAGGCGAACAGAAGCTGTTGCGACACCATGAGAGCACCGACGCGACGCGACCCGACGCGAAATCTACATCTCGTCCGGGCCGCGGCCGATGGCGGCCACGCCCGTCCGCGCCACCTCGACGAGGCCGAGCGGCACCATCAGCTCGATGAACTGGCTGACCTTGTTGCTGTTGCCGGTGATCTCGAACACAAAACTCTCCAGCGTGGAATCGATGACGCGGGCGCGGAAGGCGTCCGCGAGCCTGAGCGCCTCGACGCGCGGCTCGCCCTTGCCCCGCACCTTGACCATCGCCAATTCTCGCTCGATGGAGCGGCCGCTCAGCGTCATGTCCACCACCCGGTGCACCGGGATCATGCGATCGAGCTGGTTCTTGATCTGCTGGATCACCATCGGCGTGCCGGTGGTGACGATGGTGATGCGCGAGACGTGGTCCTGGCTCTCGGTCTCCGACACCGTGAGGCTTTCGATGTTGTAGCCGCGGCCGGAGAACAGCCCGATGACGCGCGCCAGCACGCCGGGCTCGTTGGCGACCAGCACCGACAGCGTGTGCGTCT
>JBDHSY010000173.1:0-6503 GCA_039808405.1 Xanthobacteraceae bacterium | reverse complement strand
CCGGGTTGAGCGCCGCCATCGCCCCGTCGAGCAGCAGGATCTGCGGCTCGGTGCACAGCGCACGCGCCACCTCGACGCGGGCCCGCTCGGGGAACGACAGGTTGTGCGCGAACTTGTCGGCGATGGCGCCGATGCCGACGCGGTCGAGGCAGCGCCGCGCCAGCTCGCGCGCGTCCTCGACCGAGTGCCGCATCAGGCCGCCGATCAGCACGTTGTCAAGCACGGTAGAATCGAGGAACAGCGCGATGTTCTGAAAGGTCTTGACCATGCCGGCGGCGGCGACCTTGTGCGGCTTGAGCCCGACCAGGTTTTTGCCGTTGAGCCGGATCGAGCCGGCGTTCGGCCGGTAGAGCCCGACCAGCGTCGAGAACAGCGTGGTCTTGCCGGCGCCGTTCGGGCCGATCAGGCCGACGATCTCGCCCTGCGCCACCTGCGCGGTGACGTCGCTCAGCGCCGACAGCCCGCCGAAACGCTTGGAGACGCCCTCGATCTCGAGCAGAGGTGCGGTCATGACGGCCCTCCCGGCTTGCGGCGGGCCACGAGACGCTGCCACAGCACGATGAAGCCGCGCGGCTCGACCAGGATGACGATGATGAGGAGCGTGCCGAACACCAGTTGCGCCAGTCCCGCGACCTGCGCGGAGAACACCTGGTTGGCCGCCTCCTCCAGCGGAATCACGAACAGCGCACCGAGCAGCGGCCCGACCGCGGTGCCGATGCCGCCGACGATGGCGATCATCGCCACCCGGATCGAGACCGACGCCACGCCGAACACGGTGTCGGGATCGAAGAAATACTGGAACTGGGCGTAGAAGGTGCCGAGGCACGCGGTCAGCGCTCCGGACACGATCGCGGCGAAGATTTTTGTGCGCGTGGTATCGACGCCGATCACTTCCGCCGCGTCGGCGTTTTCCTTGATCGCCTGCAACCGGTAGCCGATACGGCTGTTCTTGATCGCCAGGAACACCACCGTCACGACGAGGAACGCCGCCAGCATCAGCCAGTAGTAGGTGCGCGTATCGGCGAACTGGAACATGGCGAAGCTCGGTTTTGCGAACGGCACCGAGATGCCGACCGGGCCGCCGGTCAGTTCGCTCCAGCTGTTGCCGATCACCCGCATCACCTCGCCGAAGGCGAGCGTCGCTAGCGCAAAATAGTGGCCGCGCAGCCGCATCGTCGGCAGGCTGATGGCGAACGCCGCGATGCCGCCAAGTATGCCGCTGGCGATCAGCCCGAGCCACGGCGAGATGCCGAAATGGATCAGCAACAGCGTCGAGGTGTAGGCGCCGATGCCGAAGAATGCCGCATGCCCGAGCGACATCTGGTTGGCGAGGCCGCCGACGATGTTCCATGCCTGCGCCATCGCCGCGAACAACAGGCCGAGGCACAGGATGCGGATGGTGTAGCCGCGCGCGTCGAACGCGAACGGCAGCGCGATGGCGACGGCGAGCGCCAGCGCGATGAGAGCGGCCTGCCGCTGCGACAGACCGAGCCTCATCGCGAGCCTCCCAGCAGGCCCTCGGGCCGCAGCGCCAGCACCGCGATGAACACCACGAACAGCACGAGGTTCTGCAACTGGATCGGGAACGCCAGCGCCGACAGCGACTGGATGATGCCGACCGCGAGCCCGCCGACCACCGCGCCCGCGACCGAGCCGAGGCCGCCCAGCACCACCACGGTGAACATCAGCACCACGAACTGCCCGCCGACCGTCGGCGACACCGTGAGATAGGGCAGGATCACCGCGCCGCCGAATGCCGTGAGGCCGACGCCGAGGGCGAAGGCGAGGCGGTGCATGGCGTCGGCGTTGATGCCCAGCAGCCGCGCCGCCATCGGGTCCTGCGCGGTGGCGCGCATGGCGCGGCCGAACCAGCTCGCGCGCATGAACAGCCACAGCGCCACTCCGCAGGCGACCGACATCAGGAACGCGGCGAGATAGGGCACGCTGACGAACAGTTCGCCGACCTGCAAGGCCGAGGTCTGATACGGCGTCGTCACCGAGCGGAAGCTCGAGCCGAACATCACCAGCGCTGCGTTCTCCAGCACGATCAACAGCCCGACCGTGAGAAAAATCTGCGCCACCACCGGGGCCTGCAATACCCGGCGGATCATCAGTTGATGCACCACCGCGCCGAGCGCGAACACCACGACGAAGGCCAGCGGCGCCGCGATCAGCGGATCGAGCCCGAGCCAGGCCCAGGCGTAGTAGGCGACGAACATGCCGAGCATCAAGAACTCGGCCTGCGCGAAGTTGATGATGCCCATCACGCCGAAGACGAGGGTGAGGCCGATCGAGATCACGGCGTAAACGCCGCCGATCATGATCCCGTCCAGGATCGCCTGGATCACCGCCATGCAAAGGTTCCCGCAAAGCGCAAGTCAGACAGGAAGCAGCGCCTCCTCGGCGCTGCGCGACAGCAACCGGCCGGGCTCGCCTGCGGACCGCGCCGCGGCGAGCCCGATGCCAGCTTACACTTTCCACACCGCCTTGGCCTTGGCGTCGCTGTCCGGCCACACCGTGACCAGTTCCTTGTTGCGCCACTGCACCATCACCGGCACCGACAGGGTGTTGAGGCCGGTCTTGTCGAACTGGACGGCGCCGCCGGTCATGGCCTTGCACCAGCCGCCCTCGAAGCGGGTGCCGTGCAGCACCTTTCGGAGGTCGTCGGGCTTGGCCGACTTGGCCTTGCCGATGGCCTGCGCCAAAACGTCGAGACAGACCGCGTGCTCCAGCGCCTCGTGCACCATGAAGTAGCCGAACTTCTTGCGGAAGCGCTCGGTCAGTTCCGGCGCGAGGTCGTAGTTGGCCGGCGAGATCGACAACACCCCCTCGGCATATTCGCCGAGCCCCTTCTCGAAATCGGGAATGACGTAGCCGGCCGCGCCGCCGATCGCCGGGATGTCGATGCGCTGCTGGCGCATCGCGCGGATGATCTGCAGGCTGTCGTTGAGGTAGGACACCGGAAACACGGCCTGCGCGTTGGAGGCGCGCAGCTTGTTGATCAGGGGCGTGACGTCGGTGATGCCGAGCGGATAGGCATCGTCCATCACCACCTCGACGCCGGCGGCCTTGGCGCCGGCGCGCAGGCCCGTTGCCTGCGAGGTGCCGTAGGCGGTGTCCTCGTACATGATGGCGATGCGTTCCAGCTTCTGGCCGGCGCCCTTGGCGATCGCCACCGTGCCGTCGAACTGCGCCTTGCCGAGCACCGACGCCTTGGCGACGACCTGAAAAATGTTCTCGAAGCCGCGGCCGGTGATCTGGTCGGAGAACGACATGGTGAGCAGCGGCACGCCGCGCCGCTCGGTCACTTCGGAAATCGCAATGGTCAGCGAGGAGGCGAACGCGCCGAGGATCGCCACCACGTCGTTCTGCGTGAGCAGGCGCTGCGCCACGTTGGCGGCGGTGGTCGGGGTCGAGGTCGAGTCCGCGATCACGAGATTGATCTTGGCGCCGCCGAACTCCTTGATGCCGCCGGCGGCGTTGATCTCGTCGGCAACCAGCTGGATGCCGTTGCGCGAGTTGATGCCGAACTGGGCGGTGGCGCCGGACAGCGGCACGACGACGCCGACATTGACGGTGCCGCCCTGCGCCAGCGCGCTGCGGGCCACGAAAGGCGCGGCAAGCCCGGCACCGGCAAGTGCGAGCGCCGTGCGGCGGCTGATGATGGTGCTGCGGCGACCGTCGCGATCGTTCATAGGCTTCTCCCCTCCATGAATGTCCGGCGTCCCTGCCCGACGCCGGCGTTGTGGCAACCTCTCGCGTCAAGACGCCGGGCTGCCGTGACCGTCCGAGGCCGGAACTTTCCGAACTTGACCCCCGAAAGTCAAGGATATTGACAGATTGTCTGATATGATTCTTTTTCACGATCCCGACATGGCCTGCCGCGGACCGGCGTTTTTGCCGCCGGCATGGACCTTGCGGACCAGGCCGCAACCTGCCATCGAACGGACCATCGTCGCGTCGTGCAACGGAGCAGGGTCCATGCAGATCATCGCCACTGCGCTTGTGGTCGCCGCGGTCGCTGCCGGCGCGAGCGCGGCGGCGCTCGCCGATGCCGGGCATCATCACCATGGCCATCAACATGGCCACGCGCACGTCACCTTCTCCGCCGGCGAGCCCGGCAACGCCAGAAAGCCGGCGCGCCGCGTCACCATCGCGATGCGCGAGGCCGACGGCAAAATGCTGTTCGTGCCCGACCGCATCGAGGTCAGGCGCGGCGAGCAGATCCGGTTCGTGCTGAGCAACGCCGGCGAACTGGAGCACGAATTCGTGCTGGCCACGCCTGCGGAAAATCTCCGCCACGCCGAGGAAATGCAGAAGAACCCGGAGATGGCGCACGACGATCCCAACGCCCGGCGCGTCGCGCCGAAGACGAAAAGCGAGATCGTCTGGCGCTTCACCAAGGCCGGCACGTTCGAATACGGCTGCCTGATCCCCGGTCATCGCGAGGCGGGGATGATCGGCACGGTGGTGGTGAAGGAGCGGTAGCTGTCAGCCGAAATTCGCCAGCGCCGGAAACGTCTCCAGAATCCAGATGCTGGCCGAGGTCACCGCGCCGGTGAGAAAGCCGATGCCGGTGACGATCAACAACACGCCCATGACGCGCTCGACCATGCCGAGGTGTTTGCGGAAGCGGGCGAACAGCGCCGAGAACCGCTCGACCGCAAACGCCGCGATCAGGAACGGAATGCCGAGCCCGGCCGAATAGATCGCCAGCAGTCCCGCGCCCTTCGCCACCGTCGCCTCGGCGGCGGCGACCGACAGGATGGTCGCGAGAATCGGGCCGATGCACGGCGTCCAGCCGAAGGCGAACGCCAGCCCCATCACATAGGCGCCCCACAGCCCGACCGGCTTGCCGACGGCAAAGCGCCCCTCGCGCATCAGAAAACCGAAGCGCAGCACGCCGAGGAAGTGCAGGCCCATGACGATGATGACGACGCCGGCGACCATCGCCAGCTCCGCCGACCACGCCCGCACCAGCCCGCCGATCACGCTGGCGCTGGCGCCGAGCGCGACGAACACCGTCGAGAAGCCGAGCACGAACGCCACCGCCGCCAGCATCACCGCGCGCCGCGAGGCGGCGGTGGCACCGCCCTGCGCCACCTGCTCGACGCTGGCGCCGGTGAGATAGACGAGATAGGGCGGCACCAGCGGCAGCACGCACGGCGACAGGAAACTGATGACCCCGGCCGCGAGCGCGGCGGCGATCGACACCTCGTGGATCATGCCTGTCCGCCCCGCCCGCCGCGCACCGGGCCGGGTCTCGATGTCCGCCGTTGCGTCACGATGTCCGGTCCACCCTGTTGCGCTCCCCGCGCCGCGTGCGCGTTTCGATCAGCCGCGCCGACGGCGGCAGGCGCTCCCCCTTCGCCTGAAACCGCTGCCCGCGCAAGGGCCACGCCCCTCCTTCATGGCCTTGTGATCGGGCGTGATCGTTGCCGTGGATCAAAGTCGGCGCCGCTTGACCGCCCGCGGCGACAACGGCGATCCTGCGCAAAAGGGAATCGCACATGAAAAACCTGCTCACCGATATTGCCGGCGTCCGCGTCGGCCACGCCGACGATGCCAAGATCGCGTCCGGCGCCACCGCGATCCTGTTCGACCATCCCGCGGTGACGGCGATCGATATCCGCGGCGGCGGCCCCGGCACGCGCGAGAGCGCGCTGCTCGAACTGCAGAACACGGTGGATGCGGTGGACGCGCTGGCGCTGTCCGGCGGCTCGGCCTTCGGTCTCGACACCGGCAGTGGCATTCAGGCGTGGCTCGCCGAGCAGGGCCGCGGCTTCGACGTCGGCGGCGCACTGATCCCGATCGTGCCCGGCGCCATCATGTTCGACATGCTCAACGGCGGCGACAAGAAGTGGGGCCGCTTCGCACCCTATCGCGAGCTCGGCTTTCAGGCCGCCGCCAACGCCACCGACGGCGCCTTCGCGCTCGGCAGCGTCGGCGCCGGCCTCGGCGCCACCACGGTGAACTTCAAGGCCGGCATCGGCTCGGCGTCGGCCGAACTGCCGAACGGCATCCGCGTCGCCGCCATCACCGTGGTCAATGCCATGGGCAGCGTCACCATGGGCGACGGGCCATGGTTCTGGGCGGCGGCCTTCGAACAGAACGGCGAGTTCGGCGGCCGCGGCTTCCCCGATAAGGTGACGCCGGACATGCTGGCGGTGCGCCTCAAGGGCGCGCCGGACATCGGCCCGATCCAGAACACGACGCTGGCCGCGGTCGTCACCGACGCAAAGCTCACCAAGCCGCAGGCCAAGCGGCTGGCGATGATCGCGCATACCGGCTTCGCCCGCTCGATCTATCCGGTGCATGCGCCGCTCGACGGCGACCTGATCTTTGCGTCCGCCACCGGCGAGAAGGAGATCGAGCCGCTCTACGGCCTGTCCGACCTCGGCGCGGTGGCCGCCAACGTGGTGGCCCGCGCCATGGCGCGCGGCGTCTATGAGGCGACCGCCCTGCCGTTCCCCGACGCCCTGCCGACATGGAAGGCGCGGTTC
>JBDHSY010000172.1:0-6548 GCA_039808405.1 Xanthobacteraceae bacterium | reverse complement strand
CTCGTTCACCTGGCGCGGCGCGCTCGGCACCCCGCCGGTGCTGGCGGCGATCGCCGCCGTGGTCGTCGCGCAGGTCGCGTTCACCTACTGGCCGGTGCTGCAAGGGCTGTTCGCGACGCGCCCGGTCGGACTTGCCGACGGCATGATGATCGTCGCCGCCGGATTTGTCGCGATGGTGGTGCTGGAAGGCGAGAAGCGCCTGATGCGGCGCTACGGCTGGCTGCGGCGGTACTGACCAGGATGCGCGGATCGGGTCCCGATTTTGGCCGGGCTGGCAAGCGGCAGGATCGGGTGTCGATCGCGGGTCTGTAGTCGGGTTTTCCGGTGCGGTCGATCCAGTCGCGCATCGTCTTGACCTTGAGCGTCGGGTTATCGCCCAATGCCGCAGGCATTGGGACATCGGCGAGGACGGGATGCCGAAGCCCCATGCCCACCTCCTGCGCGCCATGCGCAGAGTGGAGGAGAACGGGTTGGGCCAGACGGTACGGGACTTGCATCGCACCGGAATGGTCGAGCGGTGGCGCGAACGCTGGGCCGAGCATGTCAACGACCGGCTGGCCGAACCTGGCATCGACGCCCGCATCGGGGCGAACCGCACCGGCGACAAGGCGGGATGATTTGATCAGAACAAAGCGCTATGACGGGGGCGTCTCATAGACGGGGCGAGTAAAGGAATGGAATCACAGGATTCTCTTATCGCCGATATTTACGAGGCCGCTGCGATTCCCGAATTGTGGCCCGAGCTGCTCGGCAAGCTGTCGGCCCTGGTCGAGGGCGCCGGAGGTCTGCTCTTCACCACCAGCCCGGATCAAACCCGCTGGACGGCATCGGACGAGATTCGCCCGATGCTCGAGGATTTCGTCAATGACGGGTGGGCGGCGCTCAATCAACGGCCCCGCCGCATCGCCGAGTTGAACTACGCGGGCTTCATCCACGAGCCGGATGTGTTCACGCTCGAAGAACTCGATCGCGATCCCGTCTACACCGAATTCTTCCGGAAGCGGGGCCTCGGCTGGGCGGCGGGAACGCTGATTTCGGTCCCGAACGGGGATTCGGTCATCTTCTCGTTTGAGCGGGCCTATGCCAAAGGACCATATGAGCGCGCGACCATCGATTGGTTCGATCGCCTCCGCCCGCACCTGGCGCGCGCCGCGCTGTTGTCGACGCGCCTGGGGCTTGCGCGCGTTCGGGCCATGACCGAAGCGCTGGCGTCGGTCGGGCTGCCGGCGGCGGTGCTTCGAAACGGAGGAGGTCTGCTCGCCGCCAACGCGGCGTTCGAAAAGCTGATCCCGACCACGATTCAGGACCGCTCCCCACGCATCGCCCTGGCGGATGCCAATGCCGACGAACTTCTGTTTACGGCGATTTCGGCGCGCCCGGCGCCTGCGAACCGGAAAGTGACGACGTCGATCCCGATGCCTGCGACCGACGACCGGCCGCCGTTGATCTTCCATCTGGTGCCGATCGAAGGCAACGCGCGGGATATTTTCTCCTCCGCCCGGTCGCTGTTGATCGTCACTCCCGTGGATCGCGTCGCGGTCCCGTCGGCGACAGTTCTCCAGGGCCTGTTCGACCTCACGCCGGCGGAGGCACGGGTGGCGCACCATATCGTCGGCGCCGAGACGATAGAGGCCGCGGCGGAGGCCATCGGTGTGTCGCGGGAAACGATCCGGTCTCAGCTCAAAAGTATTCTGGCCAAGACCGGCGTGTCCCGGCAGCAGGAGTTGATCAGCCTGCTCGGCGGAAAGACGCTGCCGCTCGGCAAGTGAGCGGCCGCGGGAGGGGATCCCGTGGGCCGCCCTCCCTAGAAAACGCTCTCCCGGAAAATCAGGATTTTTCACCCAAACGGGTGAAACAGCCTCCGGCTGTTTGCGGATAATTAAGCCGAATATCCTTCGGCCGGAGGTGTCCGTGAAGGTCGTTTCGCGTCGCAAATATCTGCTGCTGTCCGGTGTCGCCCTCGCGGCGTTGAGCGTGCCGGCCGTCGCCCAGACGCCGACGCCACCTGCGCTGCCGAGCGGCGGTCAGGTCGCGGCTGGTCAGGCGACCATCGGCGCGCCGGTCAACAACACGCTGACGATCAACCAGTCGTCGCGGGCGGCAATCATCGGCTGGCAGAGCTTTTCGATCGGCCAGGGCGGCACGGTGCAATTCAACAACGGCACCGGCGCGACGCTCAACCGCGTCGCCGGCAACGTGCCCTCGCAGATCGACGGGCTGCTGAGCGCGACCGGCAGCGTCTACCTGGTCAATCCGGCCGGCGTCGCGGTCGGAACCGGCGGCAGGGTCGCGACCGGCGGCAGCTTCATCGCCTCGACGCAGGACGTGTCAAATGCCGAGTTCATGGCCGGCAAGTCGATGACGTTTCGCGGCACCAGCGAAGCCAGCGTCGTCAACTACGGCAGGATCGGCTCGCTCGGCGGCGACGTTGCGCTGATCGCGCGACAGGTGGAGAACCACGGCAGCATCTCGGCGCCGAACGGCACGGCGGCGCTCGCGGCCGGCTACGAGGTGCTGATGCGCGACGCGGCGCTGTCCGACGGCAAGTTCATGGTCAAGGTCGGCGGTGCCGACACGGCGGCGAAGACCACCGGCAGCATCCGCGCGGCCGAGGTCGAGCTGCGCGCCAATGGCGGCAACGTCTACGCGCTCGCCGGCAACACCAGGGGCGTCACCAAGGCGACCGGCGTTGCCAATACGGGCGGCCGCATCTTCCTTACCGCCGGCAACGGCAGCGTCACGGTTTCGCAGAAGGTCGTGGCGCGCAAGGCGGCGAGAACCGCATCCGGCAAGCGTGTCAGGGACGGCGGCGCGATCACCGTCGCCGCCGACCGGGTGCTCGGCGGCGGCACGCTCGATGCCGCGGGGAAAAAGGGCGGAACCATCGACGTGCTCGGCGCGAGCGTCGTGCTCCAGGGTGCGACCCTCGACGCCAGCGGCGCGGCTGGCGGCGGCACCATACATGTTGGCGGCGGCTGGCAGGGCAAGGGCGACCTGCGCCGCGCCGAAACCACCACCGTCGACGCCGCGACCGCCCTCAAAGCCGACGCCGGCATCAAGGGCGACGGCGGCACGGTGGTGGTGTGGTCGGATCAAAAGACCAGCTTCACCGGCACGATCAGCGCGAAGGGCGGAGCCGAGGGCGGCGCCGGCGGCAACGCCGAGGTGTCCGGCAAGGCGGTGCTCGACTATCGCGGCTTCGCCGACCTCTCGGCGGCCAAAGGCGCGTTCGGCAACCTGCTGCTCGATCCGTACAACATCACCATCGCGAGCGGCGCGGGCGGCGCGGTGACCGGCGGGGCGTTCACGGCCGGCGCGAACGATTCCGTACTCGGCGCCGACACGCTGCTCGCCGCGCTCGATTATGCCAACGTCACCGTCTCGACCGGCACCGCCGGCTCGCCCGGCGGGCAGGCCGGCGACATCACCGTCAACGCCGACCTCGCCTGGTCGACCAGCGCGACGCTGACCTTGCAGGCCGCCAGACACATCACGCTGAACAACGCGATCACCGCCCGCGCCGGCGGGCTGACGCTCGATGCCGGCATGGCGATCAACGCCGGCGGCGCGGTCGAGGTGGCGCGCTTCACGCTGCAAAACGGCGAATGGTATCAGAACGCGCCGACATTGCCGGGCTTCGCGGCCGGCGACTTCCGCATCACCGGCGGCACGTTCCTGCGCGCCGCCGGCGGCGACGGCAGCGTCGCGACGCCATGGCTGCTCGCCGACATCTACGGCGTGCAAGGCATGGCCACGCTGCCATACGGCTACAACTTCGCGCTGGCCAACGACATCGACGCCGCCGGCACGCAATATTGGAACGGGAGCGAAGGCTTCAAGCCGATCGGTGATGGGTCGACCCCCTTCACCGGCACGTTCGACGGCCAGGGCCACGTCATCTCCAATCTCATAATCCGGCGGCCAAGCACCGACTATGTCGGGCTGTTCGGCTATGCGCAGAACGCCACGATCAGCAATGTCGGGCTGGCCGACGTGGATGTGGCGGGGCGGTCCCAAGTTGGCGGGCTGGCGGGATTCTATGAAGCCGGTGGCGGCAATGCCAGCATCAGCGGCAGCCATGTCAGCGGACAGGTGAGCGGCTCTTCAGGTGTCGGCGGGCTGGTGGGATTCAATTACGCCAGCGGCGGCATCGCCAGCATCGACCGGAGCTACGCCAGCGTGACGGTCACGGGTACCTACACTGTTGGCGGGCTGGTGGGCACAAATCTGGGCACCATCGAGCAATCCTACGCCACCGGCCAAGTCACCGGCTCCTCCTCGGTGGGTGGCTTGGTCGGCTACAACGCCGGCCATATCTACCAAGCCTATGCCACCGGTTCAGCTAGCGGGACCGGCGATGTAGGCGGTCTCGTCGGCCTTAACAGTAGCGGTAGCGACATCACTCAGACCTATGCCACCGGGGCGGTCACCGGCGGTAACAATGGCGGACTTGTTGGCTGGAACAGCGGCACCGTCAACCAGTCTTACTGGGACATCGACACCACCGGCAAATCCACGTCTCAGGGTGTTGGCGCCGATGCCGGCGGTACCTGGACCGACAATGCCGGCCTGACCACGGCGGAGTTCTTCAACCGCAACAGCTTCGCCGGCTGGACCTTCGGCACCGCCCCGGCCGCGAGCGGCTGGGTGATGATCAACGACAACGGCGGCCTGAACGGGACCAACGGCGCGACCCGGCCGATGCTGCTGTCGGAATGGTCCACCGCCATCGTCAACACCCATCAACTGCAACTGATGGCGCTGAACCCCGGTGCGGACTACACCCTGCGCGCCGATCTCGACGTCGCCGCCGAATTGTCGGCCGGCCCCTCGGGCCTGTGGCGCGTCGCCGCGAATGCGGTCGCGACCCCCTACGGAAATGCCTATGGCTTCACGCCGGTGGGCAATTCGTTCACTCCGTTCACCGGCAGCTTCGACGGCCAAGGTAACGTCATTTCCAACCTGACGATCCAGCGGCCGAATACTAACTATGTCGGACTGTTCGGCTATGCGCAGAACGCCACCATCCGCGATGTCGGGCTGGCCGACGTGGATGTGACGGGGCAAAACTATGTCGGCGGGCTGGTGGGATTCAATTACGCGAATGGCGGTGGCTCCAGCGTCATCACGGGCAGCCATGTCAGCGGACAGGTGAGCGGCAATCAACTTGTCGGCGGACTGGTGGGACTGAATTACGCCAATAACGGCACCGCCAGCATCGACCAGAGTTACGCCAGCGGGGACGTGGATGGTGCCGGCGGTGCTGTCGGCGGGCTGGTGGGATCGAATCAGGCTGACGGCGGCACGGCGAGCATCAGCCGGAGTTATGCCAGCGGTACGGTGACGGGAGCCGGCTGGGTTGGCGGGCTGGTGGGACAGAGTTACAGCTCCCGCGGCAATGCCAGCATCAGCCATAGCTACGCCACCGGGTCAGTGAGCGGCAGCTATAATGTCGGCGGGCTGGTGGGGCTGAACTACGCTTATGCCACCAACACCAACGCTAACGCCCACGCAGACATCGGCCAGAGTTACGCCACCGGAAAGGTGGCGGGCAATAGCGATGTCGGCGGGCTGGTAGGATACAATTTCGCTTATGCTTCCGGCAACGGCACCAACGCCAATGCCGGCATCGGCCAGAGCTATGCCACCGGGTCAGTGAACGGCAGCAACAATGTCGGCGGGCTGGTGGGAGAGAATTACGCTTATGCTTCCGGCACCAGCGCCAACGCCAGTGCCGGCATCGACCAGACTTATGCCAGCGGATTGGTGACGAGCGGCGGCACAGCGGTCGGCGGGCTGGTGGGGTACAATCTGCAGAGCGTTACTTCCGGCGGCACGGCGACCGCGAGCCTCGACAATTCGCTCTGGGACATCGACACCACCGGGCGTGGTATCCCCGTGGGTATCAATTCTGGCGGTGCCGGCGCTACCAACGTCGTTGGCATGACCGGCAATGTCGCGCCCTATGCCCAATCCACCTATGCCGCCAATGGCTGGGATTTCTCCGGCAGCGGCGCCTGGTTCATGGTGGACGGCTTCACCCGGCCGTTCCTGCGCTCGGAATGGTCGGCCGAGATCGCCAACGCCCACCAGCTTCAGCTCATGAGCATGAAGCTCGGCGACGCCTATACCCTCGCCAACGATATCGACCTCGGCCCGGCGCTGTCCGATCCCGCCGGCATGTGGCGCACCGGCGCCCGCGCCGACTCAAGCGGCCAATACGGCTTCGCGCCGGCAGGCAACGATGCAACGCCCTTCACCGGCGTCTTCGACGGTCAGAGTCACGTCATTTCCAACCTCGTGATCCAGCGGCCGAACACCTATTATGTCGGGCTGTTCGGTTACGCGCGGAACGCCACCATCCGCGATGTCGGGCTGGCCGACGTGGATGTGGCGGGACGGGACTATGTCGGCGGGCTGGCGGGAGTGAATTACGCCTATAACGGCACCGCCAGCATCGACCGGAGCTACGCCACCGGGGATGTGGCGGGCGACGGCAACGTCGGCGGGCTGGTGGGATGGAATTACGCCGATAACGGCACCGCCAG
>JBDHSY010000171.1:0-6552 GCA_039808405.1 Xanthobacteraceae bacterium | reverse complement strand
GATGGCGCGCAGCATCAGTCGTGCCCTTCCGGCGAGGTGAAGGAGCGCCACAACAGCACCGGGATGATCAGCGTGAACACCAGCACTTCCTTGAAGGCGCTGGCCCAGAACGAGAACAGCGCTTCGGCGAAGCCGACCGCAAGCGAGGCGACGACCGCCAGCGGATAGCTCAGCAGGCCGCCGAGGATCGCGGCAACGAACGCCTTCAGCCCGATCAGGAAGCCGGAGTCGTAATAGACCGTCATCAGCGGGCCGATCAGCACGCCGGAGATTGCCCCCATGAAGGCGGCGATGCCGAACGATACCTGGCCCGCGATGGAGGTCGGGATGCCGACGAGGCGCGCACCGATGCGGTTGGAGGAGCAGGCGCGCAGCGCCTTGCCGAGCAGCGAGCGTCCGAAAAACAGCGCAAAGAGGGCAAGGAAGATCGCCGTGGTCGCCACCACGGCGACGCTCTGCCCGGTAATGACCAGCGCGCCCAGCGAGAACGACTGCGACGACAGCGGGGCGGTACCGATGCCCTCGGGGCCGAAGAACACGAGCCCGAGGCCGGTCAGCGAGAAATGCACGCCGAACGCCACCATCAACAGCACCAGCACGCTGGAGTGGGCGATCGGCTCGAAGGCGATGCGATAGATCATCGGTCCCATGGGAATGATGAGGACGACCGCGAGCAGGATGTAGACGGCCTCGCCGAGCTTCATCGGCGCCACCACGGTCGCGATGGCGATGAAGACGAGCGGCAGCACGATGTCGAAGGCGGCGATGCGCGCGAGCCGCTTCAGCGTCATCTCGGCGCGGTACTGCGCGATCTCCGACAGCGCGGCGAGAACGCCGAGCGCGAGCAACAGCCACACCGTCGGAGGCAGCTTGCCGTTCTCGAGCGCCGCGATGGTCAGCGCGGTGAAAGCGACGAACTCGCCCTGCGGCACGAAGATCACCCGCGTCACCGCGAAGATCAGGACAAGCGCGATCGCCGCCAGCGCATAGACCGCACCGTTGATGATGCCGTCCTGCAGCAGGAACAGAAAAATGGTGCTATCCACGGTGGCCTGGCCCCGGCGTTCCGATCCCCGACAATCGTTTTTGGCATCCGTCCGGCTGGACCAAAGCGGGCTGATGGAAGGCCCGACTTGAATTAAGCATCAAAGCGGAAGGCTGTGCCTGTTTTTTTGTAACATGTTTTCTAGTCCGGTCGAGGCCCGGCGGTCAACACCGCTCACGCGGCTTTCAGTTCGACCGGCAGCGTTCCGAGGCAGCGCAACGTGTTGTTGGGCTTGCGCGTCGGCTCGCCGGTGAATGCGATCGCCGCGACGCGGCCGATCATGGCGTTGAGAATGACATCGGCCTCGAGCCGCGCCACCAGTTGCCCGACGCAGGTATGGATGCCGGTGCCGAAGGCGACATGGCCGATCGGGCGGCGGCGGATATCGAACACCTCCGGGTTCTCGAAGCGGCGGCGGTCGCGGTTGGCGGCCCCGAGGAACAACAGCACCTTCGCGCCTTCCGGGATCGTCACGCCGGCGACCTCGACCGCCCGCGTCGTGGTGCGGAAGAAGGTCTGCACCGGCGCTTCCCAGCGCAGCACCTCGTCGAAGGCGGGGCGGGCCAGCGACGGCTCGGCGCGCAGCGTCTGCCACTGATCGGGGTGACGTGCGAAGGCATAGATGGTGTTGGCCAGGCCGTTCACGGTGGTGTCGAGGCCCGCGGTGAGCATCGAGCGCACCAGCGTGTGCGCCTCGTCCTCGTCGATGTCGCCGGCGTCGTAGGCGTCCCACACCTGCGCGCCGAAGCCGCCGGGCGTCAGCATATGGCGATGGCACTGATCGTAGATCCACTTCACCACCGGCTGGGCGTTCTTGACGGACTCCTCGAACAGGGCGTTGCGCGGCCCGAACGAGTTGAACACCATGTTGGCGAACGGCAACAGGTTCTCGCGGCCCTCGGCGCGCAAGCCCACCGCTTCGGGAAAGACATGCAGCGGGAACACCTCGGCGAGATCCTTCACGGCATCGATGCGGCCCTTTTCAAGCAGCGCATCGATCAGCGCGTCGGCGCGTTTCTGGAAATCGTCGCGCAGCTTGCGCATGGCGGCGGGCGACAGGATCCGGCTCATCACCGAGCGGGTGCGGGTGTGCAGCGGCGGGTCGACCTCGAGCAGCTTGCTCGGCGGCCGCCAGGCTTTCACCTTGGCGAAATCCTCGATGCCGACGCCGCGCCCCGAGCAGAAGGTCTGCCAGTCGGTCAGCGCGGCATGCACCTCGGCATGGCGCGCCATCGCATAGATGCTGTAGCTGTCGAGCCAGACGACGGGGCCGGCCTCGCGCAATTCCTCGTGGTAGCCGTAAGGATCGGTCAGAAAATCGTCGCTGAACGGATCGATTGCGGAGGTCGGGCAATCGCTCCCGAGCGCGGAGTCAAGCTGGATGGCCATGGCGTCACCGTCCGTTACCTGCCGATGCCGGCGCTAGCAGAGCGACCCGTTTACCGCGCCACCGGGGCCTTCGTCTGTCCCCTCTCCTTGTGACGAAAGCTTTAGGGTTCCAGCTTTTCCGGCCGCGCCGGTGCCGCTACACTGCGCTCAAAATGGCGTCAGGGAGCAACGACATGGCAGGCACGGGCGAGGCGGCGGACCGCTCCGCCGATCCCGGCGGAGACGGCATCGGGCGCACCGTCCTGAGCATCGGGGCGCCTGAGTTCCCGAAAGCCCTGATGCGGACGGTGAAACGGCTCGCCGCCGTCGATCATTGCATGGTGTTCTGGTTCCCTGACGATCGCAACGCACGCTGCCTGATGACCGCGGGCACCATCGGCAGCGGTCCCGATCTCGGCGATGCCTATGCCGGGCACTTCCACAGCGCCGACCCCAACAAGGACTCCCTGCTCGGCGGCCCGCGCGCGGCCGCGCCCATCGTGCTGCCGTCGTTCGAGCGGCGGATGTACCGGCGCGACTATCTCAAGCTGTTCTTCGAGGATGCCGGGATCGTCGACAAGTTCGCCACGGCGGTGTGGCACAACGGCGGCTGCTTCTACGCCAACTTCTACCGGCTCTCGCGCACCGGCCCGTTCACCGCGGCGCAAGCGGCCCGCCTCGGCCACGCCGCACCCTCGCTCGCCGCCGCCATCGCCCGCCACTTCGAGCGCGCGGCGCCGATGCCGCAACAGGCGGATATCGCCTCGCTGCTCCAGACCCTGTTCGCCGCCACCCCGTTCGCGGTCCTGACCGCGCGGGAGCGCGAGGTCTGCACGAAAATCCTGCTCGGCTTCAGTTCCGAGGCGATCGCCGCCCACCTCGCCATCAGCCCGCACAGCGTGCTGACCTATCGCCGCCGCGCCTATGAGCGGCTCGGCATCTCCTCGCAGAACGAACTGTTCGCCATGGTGATCCGGGCGCTGGCGGCAGCGCCGCAGGGCCGGCCCGTCCCGGCGCCCGCGACCATCAACTGAACGTGACCTCCGAACGTTATCCTGGGCGGCCGGGCGGCCCTCGGCCTGCCTGCCGCAATGCAGCCGCCGTGCTAAGGTCTAATTTCCAACAGTTTGGCGGATAGCGTCCGGGAAGCGATCGACCGCCTCCCTGGCCGGCCAGCGACACGCGGAGAATGGTGTGAGCGTGCCTCCTTCCGACCCCGCCGCCCCGCCCGCTGAGGCCGGGCGCACCGACCTGCGGCTGGCGCAGGCGATCGAGCGCGCGCGGCTGGCGATCGCCTGGGAGCGCGCCTGGCCGCACCTCGCCCGCTGTCTCTGCGTGGTCGGAGCGTTTCTCGCCCTGTCGTGGGCCGGCGTCTGGCTGGTGCTGCCGGTCTGGGCCCGGCTGGCCGGCCTTGCCGTGCTGGCGCTGGCGGCACTGGCGACGCTGGTGCCAGTCGTTCGCCTGCGCTGGCCGACGCGCGCCGACGCACTGCGCCGCCTCGACAGCAAAGCCGGTCTCGCCCATCGCCCCGCGACCGCGCTGACCGATACCCTGACCTCGCAGGACCCGGTGGCGCGCAGCCTGTGGCAGGCCGAGCGCGAACGCCTGTTGCGGACGCTCGCCCGGCTGCGGGCCGGCCCGCCCGAACCGCGCTTACCGCGCCACGATCCGCTGGCGCTGAGAGCCCTGGTTGTGGTCGCGCTGGTCGCCACCTTCTTCGCCGCCGGCGCCGAGCGCGCGGCGCGGATCGCCGCCGCGTTCGACTGGGGCAACGTGCTGGCGCCGGCCAATGTCCGCCTCGATGCCTGGGTGACGCCGCCGGCCTATACCGGCCGGCCGCCGGTGATCCTGTCGGCCAGCGGCCGCGAGCCCGACCCCGACAACGCGGCGCTGTCGGTGCCGGCCGGCAGCACGCTGGTGGTGCGCGCCAGCGGCGCCGGCCTCGACGTTGCGGTGTCGGGCGGCGTGACCGAGGCCGAGCCGTCCGGCGAGGCAGCCCCGGATACCGCCGCGAAGAGCGGCACGACAGCGGGCGCCGAGGAGCGCCGCTTCACCATCGCCGGCGACGGCACGGCCGAAGTGCGCTCCCCTGCCCGCCAGCCGCCGTGGCGCTTTGCCGCCGTCACCGACCAGCCGCCGCGCATCGCGCTCGCCAAGGAGCCCGAGCGGCGCGCCCGCGGCGGCCTCGAACTGTCCTACAAGATCGAGGACGACTACGGCGTCACCGAAGCCAAGGCGAGGTTCAAGCCCGTCGCGGAGGCGCCATCTGACCCGGCCGCAAAACCGGAGGCGGGCGAGGCCGCGCGGCCGCTGTTCGACCCGCCCGACTTCCCCCTCGCGCTGCCCAATGCGCGCACCCGCAACGGTGTCGGCCAGACCGTCAAGGACTTGAGCGACAGCCCCTATGCCGGCGCCGAGGTCGAGTTGACGCTGGCGGCGCGCGACGAGGCCGGCAACGAAGGGCTGAGCGAGCCGCTGACCATGCGGCTGCCGCAGCGCGTGTTCACCAAGCCCCTGGCGCGGGCGCTGGTCGAACAGCGCCGGCTGCTCGCGCTCGATGCCCGCCGGAGCGAGACGGTCTCGACCGCGCTCGACGCGCTGTTGATCGCGCCGGAGATGTTTGCGCCCGAAGCCGGCCAGTATCTCGGCCTGCGCAGCGTCGCCGCCGAACTCTCCCGCGCCGGTGACGACGACGACGCACTGCGCGGCGTGGTCGCGAGCCTGTGGGCGCTCGCGCTCGCGATCGAGGACGCCGGCGTCACCGACGTCGAGAAGGAATTGCGCGCGGCGCAGGACGCATTGCGCGAGGCGCTGGAGCGCGGCGCCAGCGACGACGAGATCAAGCAACTCACCGACCGCCTGCGCGCGGCGCTCGACAACTACATGCGCCAGCTCGCCGAGCAGCTGCGCAACAACCCGCAGCAGCTCGCCCGGCCGCTCGACTCCAACAGCCGCGTCATGCGCCAGCAGGACCTCGACAACATGATCTCGCGCATGGAGCAGTTGTCGCGCTCCGGCGACAAGGACGCGGCGCGGCAATTGCTGGAGCAGCTTCAGCAGATGCTGGAAAACCTGCAGATGGCCCAGCCCTCGCAAGGCGACCCCGGCGGCGACATGGAGCAGGCGCTCAACGAACTCGGCGACATGATCCGCAAGCAGCAGCAGTTGCGCGACCGCACCTTCAAGGAAAGTCAGGACGCCCGCCGCGGCCGCCGCAACGGCCAGCAGCACGACCGCAACGCCATGCAGGGCTTGCAGCAGGACCAGCAGGCGCTGCGCGACCGGCTGCGCCAGTTGCAGGAGGAAATGGCCCGGCGCGGCATGGGCCAGCGCCCCGGCCAGCGCGAGCAGGGATCGCAAGGGCAGCAGGGCCGCGAAGGGCAAGGCGGCGATCAGGGCGAACAGGGCGCCGGCAATGCGCTGGGCCAGGCCGACGGCGAGATGGGCAGCGCCGAGGGCCAGCTCGGCGAAGGCAACGCCGGCGGGGCCGCCGACGCCCAGGGCCGCGCGCTCGAGGCGCTGCGGCGCGGCGCGCAAAACCTCGCCGACGCCATGCAGCAGCAGATGGGCGAAGGCGGTGGCGAGGGCGACGGCCCGCGCGACCGTCTCGGCCGCCAGGGCCGCAACGGCGAGCGCACCGATCCGCTCGGCCGCCCGCTGCGCGGCCGCGAATACGGCGACGACCAGACCGTCAAGATCCCCGGCGAGATCGACGTGCAGCGCGTGCGGCGGATCCTCGAAGAACTGCGCCGCCGCCTGTCCGACCCCGCGCGGCCGCAGGTCGAACTGGATTACCTCGAGCGGCTGCTCAGGGATTACTAGCGCCGGTCCTCAGCCGAACTACGTTACAGCCGCATCATGCGCCCATCGCGCAGGGCCTGCGCTTCCGAGCGATTGCATGGCAGGACAGACGACACTACACTGGCGGCCGACGATGAACGCGCATCGCTTTCCCGCCCCTTCATGACCTCGACGTCCCGCGCCGGCGGGCGCGGCGATCTGCGGTCCTGAGCGGGACGCCGCTCCGCAGCGCCGACGAGGCTTCCGATCGACGGGCAACGCCCGACAACAGACGAGGTAAACGCATGGTCAACCGCTTGCAGTTCTATATCGATGGCGCCTGGGTCGATCCGGTGGTG
>JBDHSY010000170.1:0-6555 GCA_039808405.1 Xanthobacteraceae bacterium | reverse complement strand
TCGAAATTGTGGCCGATGGCGATGGCGTCGTCGGCGAACGAGCCGCCGCCGGTCTCGATCAGCACGTGGTCGCGCTCGTAGACCGAGCCGAGGATGTCGCCGATGGATTTCTTCACGCTCTCGGGCGTGATGCCGTGCTCGGCGTTGTAGGCGGTCTGCTTCTCGCGCCGGCGGTCGGTCTCGGCGATGGCGCGCTGCATCGAGCCGGTGATCTGGTCGGCGTAAAGGATGACCTTGCCGTCGACGTTGCGCGCGGCGCGGCCGATGGTTTGAATCAGCGAGGTCTCGCTGCGCAAAAACCCTTCCTTGTCGGCGTCGAGGATGGCAACCAGCGCGCATTCGGGAATGTCGAGGCCCTCGCGCAGCAGGTTGATGCCGACCAGCACGTCGAAGGCGCCGAGCCGCAGGTCGCGGATGATCTCGATGCGCTCGATGGTGTCGATGTCGGAGTGCATGTAGCGCACGCGCAGGCCCTGCTCGTGCAGGTATTCGGTGAGATCCTCGGCCATGCGCTTGGTCAGCACCGTGACCAGCGAGCGGTAGCCGGCCTGCGCGGTGGCACGCACCTCGCCGACGAGGTCGTCGACCTGGGTGCGGGCCGGGCGGATATGCACCGGCGGATCGATCAGCCCGGTCGGGCGGATCACCTGCTCGACGAACACGCCGCCGGATTCGTTCAATTCCCACGAGCCCGGCGTCGCCGACACCGCGACCGTCTGCGGCCGCATCATGTCCCATTCCTCGAAGCGCAGCGGCCGGTTGTCCATGCAGGAGGGCAGGCGGAAGCCGTATTCGGCCAGCGTCGCCTTGCGGCGGAAGTCGCCGCGGAACATGCCGCCGATCTGCGGGACGGTGACGTGGCTCTCGTCGGCGAACACCAGCGCGTTGTCGGGCACGTATTCGAACAGCGTCGGCGGCGGCTCGCCCGGCTTGCGGCCGGTGAGGTAGCGCGAATAGTTCTCGATGCCGGCGCAGCTTCCGGTCGCTTCCATCATCTCGATGTCGAAGGTGGTGCGCTGTTCCAGCCGCTGCGCCTCCAGAAGCCGGCCTTGCGCGTGCAACTGGTCGAGCCGCTCCTTCAGTTCGGCCTTGATCGACTTGATGGCCTGGATCAGCGTCGGGCGCGGCGTGACGTAGTGCGAATTGGCGTAGATCTTGATGAAGGCCAGTTCGTCGCTCTTGTGGCCGGTGAGCGGGTCGAACTCCTCGATCGCCTCGACCTCGTCGCCGAACATCTTGACCCGCCAGGCGCGATCCTCGTAGTGCGCCGGGAAGATATCGACGGTGTCGCCGCGCACGCGAAAGGTGCCGCGGGTGAAGTCGGCCGAGGTGCGCTTGTATTGCAGCGCCACCAGGTCGGCGATCAGCTGGCGCTGGTCGATGCGCTCGCCCTTCTTCAGCGCAAACGTCATCGCGGTGTAGGTCTCGACCGAGCCGATACCGTAGATGCACGACACCGAGGCCACGATGATGACGTCGTCGCGTTCCAGCAGCGCGCGCGTCGCGGAGTGGCGCATGCGGTCGATCTGCTCGTTGATCGAGGAATCCTTCTCGATGTAGGTATCCGTACGCGGGACGTAGGCTTCCGGCTGGTAGTAGTCGTAATAGCTGACGAAGTATTCGACCGCGTTGTCGGGGAAAAAATTCTTGAACTCGCCGTAGAGCTGCGCGGCCAGCGTCTTGTTCGGCGCGAGGATCAGCGCCGGGCGCTGCGTCGCCTCGATCACCTTGGCCATGGTGTAGGTCTTGCCCGAGCCGGTGACGCCGAGCAGCACCTGCGTGCGGTCGTTGCGCTCGACGCCCTCGACCAGGTCGCGGATTGCCTGCGGCTGGTCGCCCTTCGGCTCGTACTCCGACTTGATCACCAGCCGCACGCCGCCTTCGGATTTCTCCGGTCGCGGCGGGCGGTGCGGCGTCCATAGCTTGAGGCTGCCGTCCTCTTTACGGAATTCGGGGCGGCCGTCGCGCAGCAGCGCTTCGAGCGAATCGGCGGTGGCCTTGACCCCGAACGCCTCGACCTTGTTGCGCGCAGGGCGTGCCAGCGTGTCGTCGTCCTCGACATCGAGGCCGAGCTGCTTGGCCAGTTCCGGATCGAGCACCGGCACGGTGGCGCTGGTGCCGTAGGTCGCCTGCGGGGCCTCCCCGAATCCGCGCGGCGCGCGGTCGTGCTCGCGTTCGACCTTTGGCGTCGAGGCGCGGGCGCGATGCGCGGCCGCCTCGCCGCCGGAGCGGCGGTCGCGTGAGTTGTCCGGCGGCGGTTGCAGCCCGGTGCCGGAACCGAGCCCGGCGTCGCCGCGGTTGATCGCCGGGTTGAGCAGGTCGGCCAGCGCCGGGCCGATCGGCTTCACCTCCGGGCGATGGGCTTTCGCGCGCGACGGTCTTGCCGGCTTTCTCGGGGAATCGGGGTGCTTCGCCATCGTCGCAATATGGGGAGAAGGGCCGCCCGTTGAAAGGGTCCGTCAGCCGGCCTCGCGCGGTCGCAGTCGCTTGAGTGCCGGCGGCAACACGCCGTCGAACCAGGCGTTGAGGGCGTGCTGGCGGCGATAGGACCACAACCCGAGCGCGATGATGGCGATGCCGATCAGCGACAGCGCGAACGGAAACATCATCGAATCCTTGAACACCTTGCTTGCCAGATCGCCGAGATAGATGGCGATGCCGATCGCGCCGAACACCGCGAACACCTGCCGGCCGAGGAACACCGCGACGAACAGGAACGCCACGTTCATGGCGCAGTACAGCGCCTTTTCGAGCGCGCTGCCTTCGGCGGCGGCGGTGATGGCGCCCCAGAACGTGATGACGCCGAACAGGTAGAGCCAGTAGGCGAAATCGCCGCTGCGCTGGCGCGCGTTGACGAGCATGGCGACGGCGATGACGCCAAGGCCGAACCAGATCGAGACCTGGCGCGCAATCTCCCAGTCGCGCGGCTTGCCGGCGATCCACGGCGCCAGATCCATCGACAGGAACCACAGCGCGAAGGCGAGCACGAAGGTGATGAAGGGGAAGCGGTAGAAGCGCAGCGCCACGAGCGCGGCCGTGATCGCCGCCAGTTCCATGAACACCCAGCTTTTCTTGATCCAGACGTAGAAGTCGCGGACCGTGCCGGGCTTGCCGAACCGGGTCCACAGCCCGAAAGCGTCCTGCAACCCGTAGACCGCGAGCGGCGCCATCGAGACGGCGACGGCGATCAACAGCCCGCCCGGCGTGCGCAGCTTCTGCACCGTCCACAGGTAATGGCCGGCGGCGGTGAACAGCACGGCGTAGACCAGCGCCGTCGCCGTCAGGGCAAGGCCGCCCATCCGCGAAAACGCCAGCGTCGAGAACAGCCCCATCGCGGCCATGACGATCAGCGCGCCGGCGTACCACAGCACGTGCACGACATCGAAGCGCGGGCGCTCCGCCTGCTGTTGCGGTTGTGGCGGGGCGCGGTCGGCGCCGAGAAACGCGAGCAGGCTGTCGAGCTGGGCCTGGGTGATGATCCCGGCATGGGCGGCGGCGCGCAGGTCGCTGCTCGAGTAGGGCATGGCTGGTCTCCGTCGGGGTGCCGGAGCCGGATCTGTTTCATCAAGTCGTGAAGGGTTCAAGATGCGCGCCGTCATCGCCGGTGGACGGCCGCCGCATCAAAATCGCTTCTGCCGCCTGTCGGCCATTGACTGCGGCGGCCGGGTGCGCGACATTCATGCATTCGCATGAAATCGGGACGCGCCGCCATGATCGACCTGCACTACTGGACCACGCCGAACGGCCACAAGATCACGATCTTTCTCGAAGAGGCGGGGCTCGACTACAAGATCGTCCCGGTCAACATCGGCAAGGGCGACCAGTTCAAGCCGGAGTTTCTGGCGATCGCGCCCAACAACCGCATTCCGGCCATCCTCGACCGCGCCCCCAAGGATGGCGGCGCGCCGGTGTCGATCTTCGAATCCGGCGCCATCCTGCTCTATCTCGCGGAGAAGACCGGGCAGTTTCTCTCCACCGACCTGCGGGCCCGCTACGACGCGATCCAGTGGCTGTTCTGGCAGATGGGCGGGCTCGGGCCGATGGCCGGGCAGAACCACCATTTCAACGTCTACGCGGTCGAGAAACTACCCTATGCCATCGACCGTTACGTCAAGGAGACCAACCGGCTCTACGGCGTGCTGAACAAGCGCCTCGCCGACCGCGAGTTCATTGCCGGCGATTATTCGATTGCCGACATGGCGAGCTACCCGTGGATCGTGCCGTACGAGAAGCAGAGCCAGAACATCGACGACTTCCCGCATCTCAAGCGCTGGTTCACGGCGATTGCGGCGCGCCCGGCGGTGGAGCGCGCCTACGCCAGGGCCAGCGAGGTCAACCCCGATTTCGGCCAGCCCTCGATCCGCACCGAGGCGGAGCGCCAGCTTCTGTTCGGCCAGTCCGCCGCATCGGTCAAAAACTAAAATTATCCGCGACCGCCGCGCCGCTCAGCCGGTGCGGTTCGTCGTCCATCACGATACAAGGGAGGATGGCGTGACGCGCCGCCTGTTCGAACTCGTCGGCAGCGATGCCGCAAAGCCGTTCAGCCCGTACTGCTGGCGCACCCGCATGGCGCTGGCGCACAAGGGCCTCACCGCCGAGACCGTGCCGTGGCACTTCACCGACAAGGCGGCGATCGCGCCGCACAAATCGGAAAAAGTCCCGGTGCTGATCGACGGCGACAGGTCGGTCGTCGATTCCTGGGCGATCGCGCTTCATCTCGAGGATGCCTACCCGGATCGCCCATCGCTGTTCGGCGGCGAGGGCGGCCGCGCCATGGCGCGGATGCTCAACTGGTGGGGCGATATCGCCATCGTCGGCGGCATGTTTCCGCTGATCGCCGCCGATATCGTGACGCGGCTCGACCCGCAGGATGCGGCCTATTTCCGCGCCTCGCGCGAGGCGCGGCTCGGCGGGGTCCGGCTCGAGGACGCCGCCGCCAATCGCGACAAGGACGTCGCCCGCTTCCGCAAGAGCCTCGATCCGATGCGGCTGACGCTGCGCTCGCAGCCGTTCCTCGGCGGCGACACGCCGAACTATGCCGACTACATCGTGTTCGGCGGCTTCCAGTGGGCGCGGATCGTCAGCCCGTTCCGGTTTCTGGCCGAGGACGATCTGATCTTCGCCTGGCGCGACAAGCTGCTCGACGCCTTCGACGGGATGGCGCGGGCGACGCCCGGCTATCCGGTCTGATCCCGGTCCTGCGCTGCTGCCGCGGCGCGCAGGCAGGCAGGGCACAGGCAATCCTCGCCGGGTTTCGGCAGCGGCAGCCGCGCCGTTTCCCCGGCGCACCAGCACGCGCCGGACAGGTCGCACGCGAACCATGCTCCGCAGCGCGGGCAGGTCAGTCGGCGGGGCTGGTCCATGCGGGCGGCGGGCATGGCGGAGCGAGGCTCACGCCGTGATCGCGTCGATCTCGGCATAGTCCTCGGCGCCGAGCTGCCATTCCACCGCCTTGACGTTCTGCGCGACCTGCTCGGGCGACGACGCCCCGGCGATGACGCTCGCGACCTGCGGCCGGCCGGCGAGCCAGGAGAACGCCAGTTCGGTCAGCGTGCGGCCGCGCGCCTTGGCGAAACTGCCGAGCCGCTCGACGATGTCCTCGTTGCGCGGCGTGGCATATTGCTCCTTCAGCGACGGCACCTTGCCGAAGCGGCTGTCGGCCGGCGCCGGCGCGCCGCGCCGGTATTTTCCGGTCAGAAGGCCGCCGGCCAGCGGATAGTAGGGCAACAGCCCGAGGCCGTAGGCGGACGCGGCCGGCAGCAGCTCCTTTTCGATGCCGCGCGCGAGGATGTTGTACTCGTCCTGACAGGAGACGAACCGCGACACGGCGCCGGCGCGGGCGGTGAACTCCGCCTCGGCAAGGCGCCAGGCGGGAAAGTTCGAGTTGCCGATGTAGCGCACCTTGCCGGCCCGCACGAGGTCGTCGAGCGCGCGCAGGGTTTCCTCGATCGGCGTCAGCGGATCGAACCGGTGCTGCTGGTAGAGATCGATGTAGTCGGTCTTGAGCCGGCGCAGGCTGTCCTCGACCGCGCGCATGATGTAGCGGCGCGAGGCGCCCTGCCGGGTGCCGTCGTCGCTCATCGCCATGCCGAACTTGGTGGCGAGCACGACGTCCTTGCGGCGGTCTCCCAGCGCCTCGCCGAGCACCACCTCGGACGGGCCGCGGCCGGCATAGACGTCGGCGGTATCGAACAGCGTCACGCCGAGGTCGAGCGCCTTGTGGATGATCCTGCGCGAGGTCTCGGCGTCGCTACGCTGGCCGAAATTGTTGCAGCCGAGGCCGACCACGGAAACGCGCAGGCCGGAGCCGCCAAGGTTGCGGAGGTGCATGGCTGAAATCCTGTGACGAAAGTTCGGCGGGTCTCTCCATTGTGCGCCGCATATCGTGGTATCGCAAGCGCCGCTGCTGTCATCATGGAAACCCGCCGATGCCCTATCCGCTGTCGCCGCAGGTGCTGCCGATCTTGCTGCTGTTTGCCTCCAACGTGTTCATGACCTTCGCCTGGTACGGCCACCTCAAGTTCAAGGGCGTGGCGCTGCCGCTGGTGATCCTCG
>JBDHSY010000169.1:0-6578 GCA_039808405.1 Xanthobacteraceae bacterium | reverse complement strand
CATGGTGTGATCGCGCGTCAGTTTTGCAGGGCTTGGGATGTTGTGGCCGGCTTGGCGGCGTATTTTCCGGAGAACGAGAAACCGTCACGACGCACCTCGACCCGCGAGGCAGGCACAGCCGGCAATTCCTTGATGAACGCGATCAGGCTTGCGGCATCGGTCGGAACATCCGGGGCCCCGCCGACCGGGCCGGAGTCCATCGGGACGCCCTGCAACTGCTCGGGTCGAAACAGAATCCTGAGCAGCAGATCGTCGTCCGAGATGTCCCCGCCCAGGCGCTTGCGCAGCGCCGCGACCGGATCGTCCTGTTCCGCCTCGGCACGCGACGAGCCAACGCGGTCGCGCAATGTCGCGTCGATCGGCGCGTCCGGCTGGCCGTAGGCGCCGAGAACATATTTTCTCACCTCGCCCGGAATCGATTTGTAGCGCTCGCCCTGAACGACATTGAGAACCGCCTGAACGCAGACGAGCTGGGAGATCGGCGTCACCATCACCGGGTAGCCCATATCGGCCCGCACCTGCACGAACTCGTCGAGGACTTTTGGCAACAGGTGCTCCATCTTCAACTCGGCGAGCTGGCCACGGGTGAACGCCACCATGTTGCCGGGGATCTGGTGCTCGTACTGCGCACGGTCGAGCTCGCCGACAGGCGCCCCGATCGGCCGCCCGGTGCGTCGCGCCAGGTCGAAAAAGTAGTCCTCCTCATCCTTGATACGATCGACATCGAGAGGCGCCGCCAGTCGCTCGCTTGCGAGCCGTTGGTAAACCCTTCCTATGGCCGGCACGGAGGCGCCATGCGCGAGCGGCTCGGAGGCCACGAACAATGCGTCGATACCGTGCCGGGCGGCAACCAGGTAACAGTCCTCGGCCTGGCCGGTTGTGCAATGCGATTTGAGATAGAACGGCCTGTCGCCGATGCCCGAGCGGATGATCGGTACGAGTTCGCTGACGCGCTCGGGCGTCAGCAGCCCGCTCGGATCCCGCAGACAGATGGAATCGGCACCCAGCTCGGCCAGCTCCCGCGCTTTCCGGGCATAGAAGGCATCGGTGTGAAACGGGCTGACGGTGTAGAAGATAACCAGGCACACCTCGAGCCCGGCGGCCTTCGCGCGCTGCGTGCTGAATTTCAGGTTGCCGATGTCGTGCAGCGCATCGAAAACCATCACCCGCTTGAAGCCGGCCGCCCCGATCCGCTCGACCCACAGATTAAAGACGGAATCGTGAACCAGATCGAAGCTGGTCAGGCTGCGGCTGCGCAGGTGGGTGAATAGCGGCGTCCGCTGCACGGCCGCGCGGGCGGAGCGGACCCGGTGCCAGGGGTTTTCCTTCAGGTACTTGACACAGACCTCGAACTGCACCGGCGCCATGAAATCGACGGCTTCGTAGCCCGCCTGATCGATCGAGCGGACGATGGGCAGTATCTCCTTCTCGCCGAGGCGACCCGACCACAGCGCCTGCGAGCCGTCGCGCAGCGTGGAGTTAATGAGCTTGACGGCTTTTTTCCCGCTCGCCTGCAGTCGCGTATCCGCTTTATCCTCGGAGAGCATGACAGTCTCTGATCGGCCGCGTGGTTATCCGCCTGTCCGTCGAGGAAGGCGTTTCAAACGTAGGTTGATCGATGTTACAAAGCCAATTTAGATTTCCAATAGGGGTTATCTATGCAATGAACTTGCGATCGGTCGACCTGAACCTGCTGGTTGTCTTCGACGCCGTTTTCCGGGCTGGAAGCACGTCCGTTGCCGCGCGCCAGATCGGTATGAGCCAGCCGGCCGTCAGCAATGCACTGACGCGATTTCGGTCGGTGATCGGCGATCCGCTGTTCGTGCGTCATCCGCTCGGCGTCACGCCGACCGAGAAGGCCCGACAGCTTGCGCCGGTGATCCGTCAGGCGCTGGGAATGCTGGAAACCGCGCTGAAGCAGGACGCGGACTATGACTACGCCGCCGCCACAACCGATTTCCTGCTGGCCATGGAGGAATGGAGCGAGATCCTGCTGATTCCCAATCTCGTGCAATGGCTACGCGAGGTGGCGCCGGGCGTTCGCGTGAGCATCTCGGAGGAAAAGGGCAAGGCGGCCTACGACGCGATGCGCAAGGGCACGCTGGACATGTCCATCACCTACGATCGCGACGTCATCCCCGGCGACTTCGAGGCGCGCGTGCTGTTCGAGGACGAGCGTGTCTGTCTCGTCCGAAGCGATCATGGCACCATCGGGCCCAGTCTGACGCTGCAAAGCTATCTCGAAACTCCGCATGTCGTGCTGAACCAGCAGATCAGAGGCACGACGGGATTGAGCGCCTTTCTTGTCGAGAACGGCTGGCAACGCAACGTGGCCATGCAGGTTGCAAGCTATCTTTCCGTTCCCCCCGTACTGATCCGCACCAACATGATCGCCACGATGCCCAAGCGCATGGCTCTTCATCTTCAGGAATATTACCCGCTGAGGATCGTCAATCTGCCGTTCACCCTCCCGCCGCTGGCTTTCTCCCTGCGGTGGCACGAATCCAAGACAAGCGACCCGCGCCACACGTGGATGCGCAAATCGATCATCAACCTCGCCAGTTCCGAAGCGTGACGCTCTCGAAGGCGCGCCTCCACCATATCGCGCATCTCGGGCGTCAGCGTCCTTGCCGTTCCCGTCACCACGGCGCTTGCGCGCCAGTCGTCATGCATGTCGTTGCGGCAGGCCGCGCCGCCGTTCTCATGGGCGACGACGGCATCGACGGCGCCGCCGATCAGACGGGCGGCGCCGAACAAGGACATGCCGTGCGTCAGAACCTGACGTTGAGATCGGCCTTGAAGCCGTGATCCTGCGCGCTGCTCGCGATCTGGCTGCTGTATGACAGGCCGAAGGTCGCTGCGCGCGAGAGCCGCAGATCGAGCCCGGCCTTGACGATCGCGGCGTTGCGCGCGATCGGCACGCCCGCGACGGTGAAGGCGTCACCGGTCGAGAAGGAATGGATGCCGCCCGGCGTCGTATCGCCGAACGCATGCCGCCAGCCCACCGTGCCGTTCAATGTGGCCCTGACGGCCCCGAGCGTCAGGCCGTGCTCCGCCCGCAGGCCGAGCGTGGCGAAGGTCGCATCGGTGCTGCCGCCCCTCCCCGAGAGCGCCGCGCTGCCGCCGGTCTCGCCGAAGCCGCCGGTCCTCAGGCTGACATGGGCGAGATTGGCGAACGGCTCGACGCGGATCGCGCCCGTCTCGAAGCCGTAGCCCAGTTCGCCGAACGCCTGGAACGTGCCGGCCCGGTAGCCCGCCCGCAGGCTCTCGGCGATGCCGGGAATGGCGACCGCGCGCGTCGCGGTGACGTCGTGCAAGGTGTAGGCGGCGCCCGTGCGGAACGCGAGATCGCCCCATCGGCTGCCGCCATAAAGGCCGACGTGATAGTTGTCTGTCGATGCCGACGAGGCGCGATCGCCGATCCGGAGCGAGGACTGGCTGTAGCCGGCGACCAGGCCGATGCGCCAGTCGCCGGCAAGCGCATCCGCGCCGACCAGCAGGCCGCGCGTGTTGCGCTGCAGGCTCGCCGCGTTGCCGTCGCTGTCGGTCTTTCCCCACGAGCCGAACCCGTTCGACCAGAACGCCAGCCCGTCATGGTCCGGCGCGACCGGCACGGGCCGGTCGCCCGGACCGTAGGCCAGCACCGGCGAGAGTGAGGCGCCGGTGCCGCCGAAGGCGGCGCGGATACGGTCGTTGACCGCATCGCGAACGAAGCGGCTGTCCTCGATCATGGCGGTTCGCACCGAGCCATGGATCTCACCCGACAGGGCATCGAGGCTGGCGCGCACGATGTCCCGATCGTTGGCGAGGGCGATGGAGCGCCACACCGGATGGGCATCGCCCAGCGTGTCGAGGGCCGCGCCGGTGGCGGTCTGGTTGGCGGTGCGTCCGACGGCGGCGAAGGCGAGATTGTTGCGCACCAGTTGCAGCGTCACGTCGTTGCCGTCGCCGCCGTTATAGGCCACCCGCGCATCGAGGAAGAGCAGGTTTTGCGTGATCGGATCGAAGGTTCCGGCGACCGCACCCGCGCTCTGCTTGTCGATGATGACGTAGGGGCCGTTGAAGATGGCCCAGCTGGCCGCGTTGCCGGGCGACAGGACCAGGTCGAGGGTGGCGCCGGTGATGTCCACCGATCCCGCCACGACGATCCTGTCGGCCTCGGCCGGCGTCGCCTCGATGCGCAGCGTACCGTGGTTGACGTAGTTGCCGGCGATCTGCTGCACGCCGATCGAGTTGCCGGGCGCGTGCACGCCGCCGGCGGCGATCGTCACGGTCGATCCGGCCGAGCCGATGGTGCCGGTGCCGCCGAGCAGGCCGCCGGGGCCGATGGTCATCGCCCCGCCAAGCGCACCGCCGGCCAGCGTGCCGACGATCAGTTCGCCGCCCCAGACCGTGGTCGTGCCGGTGAAGGCGGACGAGTCGCCCGTCAGGGTGGTGGTGCCGGCATAATGGTTGAGGGCATGCGTGCCCGCACCGGTGCTGGCGAGCGCCGCCGTGAAGGTGGTGGCCCCGCGATGATTGAAGTTCAGCGTGGCCGCGCCGTCGCCGAACCGGATCGTCGGTACATCCAGCGTGCCGGCGGCGACAGCCGGACCGCCCACCGCGGCGCCGATGTTGATCGTGCCGGCGCGCGCGCTGCTGGACGCCAAAAACATGGATTGGGCGCCGACCGAGCCGCCGGCTGCGACGGTGAGCAAGCCGTTGCCGGAATCGCCGACATAGAGATGGCCGGCGTTGGCCCAGATGGAGCCGGGGCCCGACACCGTGACGGCGCCGGTCGAGCCGCTGGAGCGGCCGATATAGCCCTGTGCGTTCTCGACCCGGCCGCTGCCCGCGATGATGAGCGTGCCGTCGCCTTCGAGGCCGACATTCAGGTTGCCGGAACTGGCCCAGATCGAGTGGGGGCCAGAGACGGTGACCGCGCCGGTCGAGCCGGGGCCGTCGCCAACAAAGCCGGTCGTGCTCTCGACCCTGCCGCCGGCCGCGACGGTGAGCGACCCGCTGCCATCGTAGCCGACGCGCAGATTGCCGGAATTGGCCCAGATCGAGTTGGGGCCCGACACGGTGACCGCGCCGGTCGAGCCCGCGAGCGAGCCGATAAGGCCGTTCGTATTTTCGACCCGGCCGCCGGCCGCGACGGCGAGCGTGCCGTGGCCTCTGTCGCCGACACGGAGGTCGCTCGCGTTGGCCCAGATCGAGCCGGCGCCCGACACCGTGACGGTGCCGGTTGAATTGGTGAAGTAGCCAACATGGCCGATCCAGCTGTTGACCTTGCCGCCATCCGCGACATTCAGCGTGCCGTGACCGCCGTCGCCGACGTACACGTCGCCGGAATTGGTCCAGACCGAACCGGCGCCCGACACCGTGACGGTGCCGGTACCGGTGGAGGAGCCGACATAGCTGGTGGTGCTGGAGACCGTACCGCCTGCCTCGACGTTCAGCGTGCCGGTGCCGTCATCGCCGATCACAATGTGGCTGGAGTTGGCCCAGGTTGAGCCGGCGCCCGACACCGTGACGGTGCCGGTAGAACCTGCGGAGTGGCCGACGACGGCGTCGATGCTGGAGACCGTGCCCCTAGCCTCGACGGTGAGCGTGCCGTCGCCGCCATCGCCGACCAAAAGTGAGCCGGAATTGACCCAGGTCGAGCCGGCGCCCGACACAGTGGCTGTGCCAGTCGAGCCCGCGATCTCGCCGATAAAGCCGTCCCTGTTCTCGACCCTTCCGCCGTCCACGACGGTCAGCTTGCCGTCCCCTTCCCAGCCGACCGTGAAGTCACCGCCGTTGGTCCAGGTCGCGCCGCTTCGGACGATGGCTTCGCCCGTCGCTCCTGCGAAGTTCCCGATCGCGCCGTTGAAGCTGCTGACGGCGCTGCCGTCCTCGATGGTCAGGGAGCCTTTGCCCTTCGATCCGACATGGAAGTCGCCGGAATTGACCCAGACCGAGCCCCCCGACATCGTGACGGTGCCGATCGCGTCCGGAGTGAGGCCGCCGATATAGCCAGAGTTGCTCTCGATGCGGCCGTGGTCTGCGACGGTGAGCGTCCCCTTGTTGCGATATCCGACGTAAAATTCGCCGGCGCTCTGCCAGACGGAGCCGGCACCGGACACGGTTGCAACGCCGCTTGCAAAGGCACCGATAGCGCTTAGCCCACTCTCAACCCTGCCGCCAGCCGTGATGGTAAGCGTGCCCTTACCGTACCTACCTACCCCGAACTGTACAGAATTGCTCCAGACCGAACCCGCGCCATCGACAATGGCTTCGCCGACGCTTCCGACGCCCCCCTGCGATTCGGCACCGACCCAGCCGTACCTATCCTCCACCCTGCCGCCGTCGCTGATGGTCAGCGTACCGCTGCCTTTATAGCCCACATTGAGCGTATCGGCAGTCTTCCAGACCGAGCCGTCGCCTGAGACCGTGACCGCGCCGGTCGAGAGGGACTCGTAGCCGATATGGCCGGTTTCGCTGGTGACCGTGCCGTGGTCTTTGATCGTCAACGTACCGCGGCCGAGGTTGCCGACATGAAGATCCTTCGAACTCGCCCAGATCGAGCCGTTACCCGAGACTGTGACCTCTCCGGT
>JBDHSY010000168.1:0-6579 GCA_039808405.1 Xanthobacteraceae bacterium | reverse complement strand
GTTTCTACGCGCGGGACATTTCGCCGAAGGGCGTCCAGGATCAGTATGAACTTCGTGCCGCGATCGAGCGGGCGGCTTTCAAACTTGCGTGCGAGCGCGGTACAGATGATGAAATTTCCAAGACGGCGGCGATCTGGCGTAACAACAGCAAGCCGAATCTGACATCGAACTGGGCACGAGTAGCGGAAGCCGACGAGGCGTTCCATGTCGGCATTGTCAGACTTTCCCGAAACGAGCAGATGGTCGCGGCGATTGAGTCGATTAATTCGCTGATCCGTTTCTTTCGTCGGATCGATCTGGAGAGCAATCTGAGGCGCGCGAGTCTTTACGATGAGCATGCCGGCATCATTGAATGCCTGCGGAAGCGGGATGCGAAGAATGGCGGGGAATTAATAGAGCGTCATATCATTCTGAGTTCTGCCCACGCCGTCGAAGTAACCAAGGAGGGACTTATGCGCATTTTCCTGCCGCAAAAGAACTTGGTCCCGACCGCGCTGCAACGTCGCGTATCCAAGAATTAAGAATCCGCTGCGGACAGATATTGTCCATCTTCAAAGGTGCTCCCGTTAGGCGGCAGGACGGGACGACAGCTTGGATCGTTCGTGTCGGCCCTTCCCATGCACCTCGCGCCATTTGCGGGAATGGGCCGGCCGGTTTCTTTAAATCTTGAAGGCGATGACAGCTGAAATATAGCTTTGATATGTATGCAGTATTGTATACACCTGGTCGGGCCAGATCAAGCCCATCAGGAATTCCAAATGTCCTTTGAGGATGTGTCGCTCGACGACAAATATACCCGAGAGAGCGGACGAATTTTTGTGTCCGGGACACAGGCCTTGGTTCGATTGCCAATGGTGCAGCGGCGTCGCGATCGCGCCCAGCAATTGAATACGGCAGGATTCGTCAGCGGCTACAGAGGTTCGCCGCTGGGCGGCCTGGACCATGCGTTCGCGCAGGCCAGGACCTTCGTGGAAACGTCCGATATCCGGTTTCAGGCGGGTCTCAATGAGGACATTGCGGCGACTGCGGTTCTTGGCACGCAGCAGATCAATCTGCTGGAGAGGGCCACCAGGCAGGGCGTCTTTGCAATGTGGTACGGCAAAGGTCCCGGCGTAGACCGTTCGGGTGATGCTTTCCGACACGGTAATCTGGCAGGCGCTGCACGTTATGGCGGCGTGCTGGTGCTGGCCGGCGACGATCATACCTGCAAGTCGTCGACCACATCCCATCAAAGCGAATATGCGTTAATGGACGCCATGATGCCGGTCCTCAATCCTGCCGGTGTGCAGGAAATACTGGATTACGGTATCTATGGCTGGGCGCTGTCACGTTATTCAGGATGCTGGACCGCGCTCAAGCTCGTTGCCGATACGGTCGATTCGTCAGCGTCGATCGCGATCGACGACGATCGCATCTCATTGGTCACTCCCTCCGATTTTGAACTTCCGCCAGGGGGAGCGAATATCCGTTGGCCCGATACGCCGCAGGAACAGGAACGCAGGCTTCACAAGGTCAAACTTCCTGCGGCCATCGCCTTTGTTCGTGCAAACCACATTGACCGGGTAACGATCGATGGTCCGCGACGCCGGATCGGTATCGTCACAGCGGGAAAATCCTATCTGGATGTTTGCCAGGCGCTCGCTGAGCTTGGAGTGACCCGGGAGCGGGCGATCGAGATCGGGCTTTCCGTCTACAAGGTTGGGGTGACGTGGCCGCTTGAACCGGAGGGCATCAAGGCTTTCGCGAGAGGCCTTCAGGAATTGCTGGTTATCGAGGAAAAGCGGCCGCTGATCGAAGGGCAGATCAAGGATATTCTTTACAACGTGCCAGCGGATCAGCGCCCTCGTGTGTTCGGAAAAAAGGATCCGCAGGATGTGACGGTGTTGCCGGCGCACGACGATCTGACGGCTTCGCAGATCGCCTGCGTCATCGCGTCCCGAATTGCGCCGCTTGTGCATGACGCTGATTTGCGCGACCGGATTGAACGGATATTCGAAATCGACAGCAGAGAGACGGTGGGCCTCGCGCCCGTCAGTCGCACGCCGTACTTCTGTTCAGGATGTCCGCACAGCACGTCGACCCGTGTCCCCGAAGGAAGTCGGGCATTTGCCGGCATCGGCTGTCACTGGATGGCGCAGACGATGGATCGGAACACCGCGACTTACACGCATATGGGTGGAGAGGGAGCGAATTGGATCGGGCAGGCACCCTTCGTATCAACGCCTCATATGTTTCAGAACATTGGTGACGGCACCTATTTCCATTCGGGGCTGCTGGCCATTCGGGCTGCGGTCGCGGCAGAGGTGAACATCACCTATAAGATTCTTTATAACGACGCGACGGCGATGACCGGCGGCCAGCGGCACGACGGAACGCTCAATCCGCAGCGTATCACCCATCAACTGCGCGCCGAAGGTGTGGATCGGATCGCCGTGGTGTCGGACGATATCGAGAAGTATAGAAATCAGGAGCCGTTTGCCAGGAACGTTTCGATCCATAACCGCGATGATCTCGACCTGGTGCAGAAGGAATTGCGCGATATCAAGGGCGTCACCGCCATCGTGTACGATCAGGTGTGCGCAACTGAGAAGAGAAGGCGGCGGAAGCGCTCGGCCAAGCCTGTCGTGGACCGGCGCGTTATCATCAATGAGCTCGTTTGCGAGGGATGCGGCGACTGCTCCAGAAAATCCAACTGCCTCTCGGTCACGCCCATCGAGACGGAGTTTGGGCGCAAGCGTCGAATCGATCAGTCATCCTGCAATCAGGACCTGTCTTGCATCAAAGGCTTCTGTCCGTCCTTCGTGACGATCGAGGGTGCGCGGTTGCGCAAACCGAAGGATATCGGCCTGGGGCAGATCATGGCGTTTCCGGTTGTTGACCCAGCGCCGGCAGAGCTGCTTCGTCCGTGGAACGTTCTTATCACCGGCGTCGGTGGAACCGGTGTCGTGACGATCGGTGCCATCCTGGCGATGGCGGCTCATCTTGAGGGCAGGGGCTGTTCGACGCTCGACATGACCGGCATGGCGCAAAAGGGCGGGCCTGTCACAACGCATCTCCGGTTTGCGCCGCAGCCGGATGCGCTACATGCCGTCCGTATTTCGGCGCGGGATGCGGATGTCGTGCTCGGCTGCGATCTTGTGGTGGCAGCGGGCAAGGAGGCGCTCGGCGTGCTCGATCCGAGCAAGACGGAAGTGATTCTCAATTTCGAGGAAACCATTACGGGCGAGTTCATCCACAAGCCTGACTTCCGTGTCGAAGGCAGAAAGCTGGTGGGCGTCGTGCGGACTGCGGCTGGTTCGGATCGGGTTCGGAGCATTTCAGCGACAGAACTGGCGCGGCGATTGCTGGGCGATTCAATCGGGACAAATCTCCTGATGGTCGGCTATGCATGGCAGAGAGGACTCATTCCCCTGTCGGCGGAAAGCATTCGCAGGTCGATCGAACTCAACAGCGTGCAGACGGACCTGAACAAGGCGGCTTTTCAACTGGGCCGAATTGCCGCCGCCGACTATGCGTCTGTGGAGCTTTTTCTGTCGAAGGCCGACGCAAGCGCGCAGCCCGAGCATCGGACGATGTCCGGCTCAATCGGCGAGACCATTGCGCGGCGGGTGGCGTTCCTGACCGACTACCAGAACGCGCGCTATGCGGAGGCCTATTTTGCGTTTGTTTCCCGTGTCCGGGAGCGCGAGGTCCTGGTGACAGGTAAGCAGGGCAAGTTGACGGAGGCCGTCGCACGTCATTTGTTCAAGTTGATGACCTACAAGGACGAATATGAGGTGGCGCGGCTATATTCCAACGGCGCCTTTCGTCGTCAGCTTGAGGAAACGTTCGAGCCGGGAGGAAAACTGGTGTTTCACCTTGCGCCGCCGTTATTGGCCAAGCCGAATGGTGCTGGAGACGAGCCGGTTAAGATGACGTTTCGCCCATGGATCATGACGGCGTTCATGATTCTTTCGTCTCTCAAATTTCTTCGCGGTACGCCATTCGATGCATTCGGATATCTTGCCGAGCGTAAGCTGGAGCGCGCATTGATCGTGGAGTATCGGTCCCTCATTGACGGCGTGCTGGAAACGCTGACACCGGACAATTTTTTGCAATCCGTCGCGATAGCGGAGGTTCCTGAGTTCATCAGAGGCTTCGGCCACGTCAAGGAGCGTAGTATCGAAGCCGCTCGATCCGAATGGAGGAAGCTGAGCCAAGCTCATTGATGGAGCAAATGGGCGAACTGCTGATTGGCCCAGTGACGTTATCAATTTACATGCTCATACGAGAGGCTCCCGGACAATGACCACAAAGCAACCCAAGCGGGTCAGAATTACCACGCCAGAAAGCCATGAGCCCGAACAGGGGTCTTGGTCCAACTGTTTCAAGGTGGGAAATCAGGTATTTATTTCTGGAATGACTTCCAGAGGTCTCGATGGGGAAATTCGAGCGATCGGAGATCCGTACATGCAAAGCGTTCACTGCTTTGAGCGGATGAAAGCGTATATGGAGGCGGCGGGCGGTAACCTTGGCGATATTGTAAAACTAACAATATACTTCGTTGATATTCATGGGCATCGTTCTGCATTTCATAAAGCTCGGAAGGAGTTTTTTAGCGGCGACTTCCCGACATGCGTCGGTGTCGGAGGCGTGACTCTCGTCAGCCCGGACATTCTTGTCGAGGTGGAGGCTTTGGCAATCATCGGGTCGGGTCCTGATGATTAGGTCAAGTCGGGCTGCCGCAGATTATCGCTAAGTCCGGGAGCTCCGAGGGATGCCTTTGGAACTCGCCAGCCTGCAACCGTGTGAAGCGTCTATAACCGGCGTGACAGCGTTCTTCCCGGGCCGATGCGCCACGACAAAGCGCTTTAGAGTCCTTACTACTTTTGACGGAAGCAGTTTGAGGCGTTTAGAAGTTGTTCTTGCGCTCGCGCACCTCGGTGAACACTTCGGCCGCGCTTTTGCCGGCAAGGCCGACGGCGGCGGCGACTTCCGGCACGTCGGCGCGCAGAAAGACGTTGGCCTTCTTTTCCTCTCCGAGCAGCGTCGGCACGGTCGGCTTGCCTTCGGCGCGCTGGCGCGCGGCCTCGACGGCGCGCGCTTTCAGCGCGGCGTTGTCCGGCTCGATGGTCAGCGCGAACTTGATGTTGGCCAGCGTATATTCGTGGCCGCAATAGACGCGGGTGTCGTCGGGCAGCGCGCGCAGTTTCAGGAGCGAGGCCCACATCTGCGGCGGCGTGCCTTCGATCACCCGGCCGCAGCCGATGGAGAACAGCGTATCGGCGCAGAACAGCGCGTGCTCGTTGTCGAACATGTAGCTGATGTGTTCCAGCGTATGCCCCGGCGTTTCCAGCACGCGCGCGACGAGGTTGCCGACCTTGACGGTGTCGCCCTCCCTGACGCGCACGTCGACATCGGCGATCGGCGTCAGCTTGTCGTGCGGCGCTGTGACGCGGCAGCCGTATTTCGCCTTCAACTCGGCGATCCCTTGCGTGTGGTCGGCGTGGTGATGGGTGACGAGGATATCGCTTAAGGTCCAGCCTTCGCGTTCCAGCGCCGCAATGACCGGCGCCGCCTCCGGCACGTCGATGGCCGCGGTCGCCTTCGTGGCGGGATCGTGGACGAGCGCGCCGAAGTTGTCGGCAAGGCACGGAAACAGGCGAATCTCGGCCGTCATGACATCTCCTGTCGAAGATCGCGCAAAGGGCGCGCGGCATGGGTTTGGCGCGAAGCCATATCACAGGCGGCGGTGGCGGCGAAACCGGCCCCGGCCGGACTCCATCTGCTGAGCGCGGCGTGATACAAACCGCCGATGGCACTCGATGTGATCGATCTGCGGGATTTCTACTCGCGCCGTCTCGGCGTCGTGGCGCGGCGGCTGATCAATCGCGGCGTTCGTGCGCGCTGGCGGGAAGCGCAGGGGATGCGCGTCGTCGGCCTCGGCTACACCACGCCTTATCTCGGCCTGTTCCGCGAGGATGCAGAGCGCTGCGTTGCCTTCATGCCGGCGGCGCAGGGCGTGCTGAAGTGGCCGACGGCGCGGCCGGCGCTGTCGGCGCTGGTCGACGAGTTCGCGCCGCCGGTGCCCGATTCAAGCGTGGATCGCATGCTGCTCGTGCATGCGCTGGAAATGTCCGACGATCCGGTGCGGCTGTTGCGCGAGGTGTGGCGGGTGCTGGCGCCATCCGGGCGGATGCTGATCGTGGTGCCCAACCGGCGCGGGGTGTGGACGCGTACCGACCGCACCCCGTTCGGTCAGGGGCGGCCCTATTCGCGCGCGCAGATCACCCAGCTGTTGCGCGAGACCTGGTTCACGCCGACCGAATGGGGCGAGGCGCTGTTCGTGCCGCCGGTCAGCGCCGGCTGGTTCCTGCGCTCGGCGATCGCCTGGGAGCGCGTCGGCTCGGCGATCTCGCTGCCGTTCGCCGGCGTGCATATCGTCGAGGCCACCAAGCAGGTCTATCGCGGCATCCCGATTACCCGCGAGCGCACCCGGCTCATCCCGGCGCTCGATCCGGTGCTGGTGCCGTCGTCGGTGCGCCACCGCGGTGCGCTCGGCGACGACGAGCGTCGCCTGGCCGATGGCCGCTCCCGGCG
>JBDHSY010000167.1:0-6592 GCA_039808405.1 Xanthobacteraceae bacterium | reverse complement strand
GGCGAGATCGGCCGCGGCTACTTCAACCTGATACAACCGACGGGCCTGCACGGCCACCTGCGCCACGAGCGCTGCGGAGGCATCGCCTTCGTCGAGCGGCCGTTCATGGGCAAGGCATCCGCCTTCGTGGCCTTTCTCAACCGTGACGGCGGCGTCATGTTCAAGGTGTTCGTCGGCCGCGACGCGACGCGCGCGCTGCGTGCCGACCAGCTTGCCGCGTTCCGCAGGCTCGCCGCGGCGTAGGCTTGGCCCCGGTCCTAGAACGTCATCCTTGCCGTCAGTTCGACGCTGCGGCCGATACCCGGCAGTTCGTCGAAGGACGAGCGGTATTCCTCGTTCAGGATGTTGTTGAAGTGAACGCCGAGGCGGAGCCTGCCGTTCTCGCCAAACGATCCGCCGAATGCGAAGTTGAGCGTCCCCCAGGACGGAAGGCTGCGCACGACCAGCGCGCCGGAATCCATCGACGCGAGTTTCACCCCGCTCGATGCCCGAACGAACAGATCGGCCCACATCGGGGCGCCGGCCACCTGCCCTTCCCAACGCACGCCGAAACGGCCGGAAAGCATCGGCGTGTCGCTGTCGTAAGTGGACCAGGTCTGGAAATCGAGCCTGCGCCGCATCCATGCGCCCGCGACATAAGGTGTCAGGGAGGTGTTCGGAAGCGTGTATTCCGCCGTCATTTCCAGTCCATAGGTGACGGCACCGTCGGCGTTCACGTAGATGAAATTGGCGGGGGGCGCACCGGCCGGACAGCCGGCGCTGGCGGTGCACGGCACGCTGGTGATGTAGTCCTTCGCCTTGGTGTAGAACACCGCGGTGTCGAGAACCAGGCCGCCGGCGTTGTAACGGGCGCCGATCTCGACGTTGCGCGACGTCTCGGCGACGAGGTTGGGGTTGCCGTAGGTCAGCACCCCGCGCCCGGCGCTGGAGTCGGTGAAGAGCTGGAGCAGCGTCGGGGTGATATAGCCTTCGGAATACATCGTCCTGAGCGTGGTGTTCGGGAGGCCCGTGTAGGTCAGGCCAGCCGAGGTGACGACACGATCGTCGTTGCCGCTGCCGAGGCCAGCGCGGGCCGGATTGGTGGTGCGGTTGAGAACCGTCTCGGTGTGGTAGTAGCGCAAGCCGGCGACGAGCTTGAAATTCTCCGCGAACGACCATTGATCCTGAACGAAGGCGGACGCCGTATTGATCGATGCATCGTCGAAGGTCGACGAGAACGTCGCCCTCGGTGGTCTCGGCCTTATCGTCGTGGTGGTCGTCGACGTCTTGTCGGTCAGGAGATTGTCGGTCAGGTAGTTCAACCCCGCGATCGTATAATGATCGGGATGGAACTGCAGGTCGACCTGGGCCGTGCCACCGTAGTTGACGTTCCGGTCGTCCGAGGTCGAGACCACGTCGACCGTGATGGGCGGCGTGGGGTTCATCGTCACTTCGTTGCGGAACAGCCGGTCCACGGTCTGGTAGTAGGCATCCACATGGACCTTGCGTACCACCGGGCTGAGATCCTTGCCGTCATAATAGACCCCGACCTTGCGCAGATCGCGCTCGGGCAGATCGATGTTGAAGCGGGTGATCGGATAAGTGAGGGTCGCCGGGTCGGTCCAGCTTTCGGTTTTGAGCCGATGCTGTTCGGCCTTGAGCGCGATGTAGTGGTTGCCTTGCTCGCCGAAGGTATAACCCAGATGCGCCGACAGGTTGTCGTTGCTGTAGGACGTTCCATCGAGCCGTCCGGTGGATGTGTATTGCCCGACCGGGACCCTGCGGTCGCCGTGATCGCTGAACCCGCCGGAGAGGCGATAATCGAACTGGCCGACCGTGCCGGAGGCGGCGGCCCACCCCTGCCAGCCGGCGGTGCCGGAATAAGAGGCCCCACCCATTTCGATCTGGATCGGCTTGGGAGCGCCGCGCTTGGTGATGATGTTGACGACGCCGCCGATCGCCTTGGCGCCGTACAGAACGGACGCAGGACCGCGCACGACGTCGATCCGCTCGACATTGGACGGATCGACGAGGATCGGCGTGCCGTAGGTGCTGTGGTCGGTGATCTCCTGACCATCCACCAGAATGGTGACCCGCCGCGAGGATTCGCCGCGGATGCGGATGCGTTTCATGCCCGCTGCCGATGAATCGATCACCTCGACGCCCGGCACGTCGCGGAGCATTTCGGCAATGCTTTCCGGCGCCTGGCGCTGCAACTTTTCCTGACTGACGACCGACACGGAGGCCGGGTTGTCCTGCACGGAAAGTTCGGTTCTCGTGCCGACGACGGTGATCTCGTCAAGCCAGGTGGTGCCGCCCTGCTGCGCATGCGCGACATCGAGGGCCGCGGGCGCTGCCGACAGCAGCAGTGTAAAGGTCGCGGCTTTGAGAACGGTCCGGCGCGAACTGTCCTGTACCTTCCGGCTGATGACGATGGTCGCGTTGTTCATGGTCGTCGCTCTCCAGACCTGTCGTTGCACGCAGGACGCCGCCCGCGACATGTCGATGCGTCGGCTTGTGTCGATCCGTCTGCGGCTACTGCGTTGGTGCAAGCAGATTCTGGGCCGAGGTCGCGCAATAGCGTCCCGCGCCGGTTACGGCCATCTCGCAGGATGCGACGGGCGCAACCGTCGCTTCCTTGTCGTCGAATGAAATGAGGTAGGAATAGCGCTCGCCATTGCCCTCCCCTCCGTGAACGAAGGGTTCGAACCGAACGTTCGACGAGCGACAGACCATCTGCCTGATCTCGATGCCGCCCTTTTCGAGGATGCCGCGCACGATGCTGGCGCGCTTCTCGCAGTCCTCCAGCGTCGCGGTGTTGACGAAGGCGGCCGACACCTGAGCGCCGCCGGTCACGGTGAGAACGATCATCAGGAAAGCATGCGCCATTTCGCTACCTCCTTGCAGCGAGAGAAATCACTGCCCTGCAGGGAGAAATGACCCGATGCGGTTTGCATGGGGCGGCGGAAGCCGCGGCTGTTATGGAAACGGCGTGGATCAAGTCCGCGTACGGCCGCGGCGCAAGTAGCCCATCAAGGACGACGACCATCGGTTCACCCCCGACCGCATCTCGTGCGGTCATTCCCCATTCAGCCGGCGCTGTGTCAGCAGCGCATCGACCCCAAGAAAAAATTCGTCGAACGTTGCTTGCGACAGCGTCGCTCGCTTACGGCGCTGCGAACGGCGCACGGCTTTGCTGTAGAGGCCGACGTCTCTTGAAGCAATATTCTGCGTATATGTTTTGATGGATTTTAAGTTCAGCCGCGACGTCACGCATCGCGACAATCAAATTGTTCTTAGTCCAGTTCGAAAGCGATGAACGATGGATCGCCCCTCAAGACCATCGACATCCGGCTGCATCCTGGATCAGGAATGCGGCAACCGCCCTGCCGTCTCTGTCTTTCGCTAGAACGGTGAAGGACACTGACGTGCTTCACTCCGACACAGTTCACTTCGAAAGACGTTTCAGGTCGGAGCGCAGTTGATCCGGGTCTGACAGGTCCTTTTCGATCGCCGCGTGGAGATGTCGCCAGATCGGCATCGCCTTCGTCAGCACAGCGCGGCCGGCGGGCGTCAGCTTCAATAGCCGGGCGCGCTTGTCCATCGGGTCGGTCGCGGTCCTGACGAGGCCGCGACGCTCCAGCGGCTTCAGATTGGCCGTCAGGGTGGTCCGGTCCATGGCCAGCAATGCCGCCACGCTGCCGAGATTGGGCGGTTCCGGCCGATTGAGCGACATCAGCAGCGAAAACTGCCCGCTGGTGATACCGACGGGCTTCAGCGCCACATCGAAGCGGCGCGCCAGCGCGCGCGCCGCCCGCTGCGCGTGCAGGCACAGGCACGCATCGCGCACCAGCAGCGTGGTTCCGAAAGTGAGGTTGGCATCCAAGCTCATTTGCAGGGTTGACATCCACCGGGTCTTTACGTTGATATCAACGTAAGGCTGGGCCGTCAACCTGCACCCGGCCCGAGATCGACGGGTCAACAAGGAGTTCGCTATGAAGATCGTGACCAGCCTGAGCTTTCAGGGCCAGTGCCGCGAGGCGTTCGAGTTCTACGCCAAAGTGCTGGGCGGAAGAATCACCGCCGCCATACCCTATGGCGATGGACCGCCCGGCATGCCGATCACCGACGACAAGTACAAGACCTGGCTGATGCACTGCTGGCTCGAGGTCGGCGACCAGGCCCTGATGGGCGCCGACATGGACGTCGGCTGGGCCCGCAATATCGACAAGCCCAAGAACGGCTTCGACGTCACCCTGCACACCGCCGACCAGGCCGAGGCGCAGCGCTGGTTCGATCAGCTGGCGGCCGGCGGCAAGGCCATCATGCCGTTCGGCGAAACGTTCTGGTCGCCCGGCTTCGGCGCCCTGACCGACAAATTCGGCATCCCGTGGATGGTCAACGTCATTCCCCCGGCTGGCTGGAAGCCCGCGCAGGGCTGAGCGCGCACAAGCATCGACCGACCGGCCGGGAGAGCGCCATGAACACGTCCTATCGCTGGGTAATCGTCGCGGCGGGCGGCCTTTTGGGCTGCGTCGCGATCGGGGCGATGTTCTCGCTGCCCGTCTTCCTGCGGCCGATGTCGCAGGACACCGGCTGGTCGGTCACCGGCATATCGACGGCGATGACCATCGGCTTCCTCGCCATGGCGGCAGCCAGCATGGTGTGGGGCAACGTCTCGGACCGTTTCGGGCCGCGTCCTGTGGTGCTGGCGGGATCGGTCGTGCTGGCGGCGAGCCTGGCGCTCGCCAGCCGGTCGGCAACGCTGCTCGAATTTCAGCTTTTGTTCGGCGTTCTGGTCGGCGCATCGACCGCCGCCATGCTGGTGCCGATGATGGCCTGCGTGACCGGCTGGTTCGATACGCAGCGCGCCCTCGCCGTCTCGCTGGTCTCCGCCGGCATGGGCATGGCGCCGATGACCATGGCGCCGCTCGCGGCCTGGCTGGTGACGGGTCATGACTGGCGCACCGCGATGTCGATCATCGCCGGCATCGCGGCGATCGTGATGATCCCGACCTCGCTGTTGGTGCGCCGGCCGCCGGCGCTCGAGGGCGGGCCGGCCGAGGGGACGGCGGACGAGCCTCCCTCGGACATGACGGTCGGAGAGGCGGTGCGTTCGCCGCAGTTCATCATTCTGATGCTGGCGAATTTCTTCTGCTGCGCCACCCATTCCGGCCCGATCTTCCATACCGTGAGCTATGCGGTGACCTGCGGCATTCCGATGATCGCGGCGGTGTCGATCTACAGCATCGAGGGACTGGCCGGCATGTTCGGCCGCATCGGGTTCGGCGTTGCCGGAGATCGTTTCGGGGCACAGCGCGTGCTGGTGATCGGCTTGCTGGCGCAAGCGTTCGGCGTACTGTCCTATGCCTTCGTCAGCCACATCGATGGCTTCTACGCCGTGGCGGTGGTGGTCGGCTTCATCTATGCCGGCACCATGCCGCTCTATGCCGTGATCATCCGCGAGAATTTTCCGCTGAAGATGATGGGCACGATCATCGGCGGCACGGCGATGGCCGGCAGCCTCGGCATGTCCACCGGGCCGCTGCTCGGCGGCCTGATCTACGATCGTTTCGACAGCTATGTGCTGATGTATGTCGGCTCGTGGGGCATGGGCCTGGCGGCCATGATGATCCTGATGGCGTTCCGGCCGTTCCCCCGGCGGCAGGCAGAACTGGCAGTGGCGTAGGCCCTGCCCCGCGATTTCGCTTCGCCCCGCCGGTGCATTCTCCGGCAGGCGCAGCGCGGCTTCGCGCCCCGTTGTCATCCGCTCGAGAAACAGATTAGAGTCATTCTTTGGAGGAGGCGCGCCCGTGGAGACAGGCGCGCCGAAAGGTCATGTTCGAAGGACACGATCTCTATCTGGTCGCCCTGTCCGTGGCGATCGCGATTCTTGGCGGCTACACCGGATTTGCGCTCGCCGCGCGCATCCGCGGGCGGCTCGACGCGAGCTATCGCGTGCTGCTCGCCGGCGCCGCGGCATTCCTCGCCATCGGCATCTGGACCATGCATTTCATCGGCATGCTGGCGGCGCCCCTGCCGGCCGGCACCGCCTATCTCGTCCTGCCGACCATCGTATCGTTCCTCATCTGCGTGCTGGTGGTGGGAGTGTCGCTGTTCCTCGTCAGCATTGGCCCGCCGTCCTGGCAGCGGCTCGCCGGCGCCGCGACGCTGCTCGGCGTCGGTATTTCAAGCATGCATTATGTCGGCATGCACGGCCTGTCGGGGCCGTTCGAGATGCACCACGACCCGCTTTTCATCGCGCTGTCGGTGCTGATCGCGATCGGCGCCGCCTATGGCGGCCTGCGCGTGTTTCTCGCCGGGCAGCATGGCACCCAGCTTATCTTCAGCGCAACCGCGTTCGGCATCGCGGTCTCGGGCATGCACTACACGGCAATGGCCGGCACGCACTTCATGCTTGGAACGCCGGATGCCGCCCATCACGATATCGGCGGTCTCGTTGCATCGCAGCAGATGCTGGCGCTGATCGTCGCGCTGTTCTGCTTCGTGGTCGCCGCCGGCTTCCTGCTGTCGCTGGTGCCGGACCGGCACCCGCGCGTCGCCACCGCTGCCGGTCCTGCCGCAGCGGATACCGACATGGGCAGCGTTGAGG
>JBDHSY010000166.1:0-6596 GCA_039808405.1 Xanthobacteraceae bacterium | reverse complement strand
GCCTACACGCTCGGCTCCATGGGACAGTCCGGCGCATCCGGCGTCGCGTCCGGCCTCGGCGGCGTCGCCCGCGCCGCCGGCACCGCCACCGTCTCGCCGTTGCGCCGTGCCGCGTCCCGCGCGGCCGAGAGCATGAAATCGAGCTTCTCCAGACCAACAAGGTCAAGCATCTCACCCGCGTCGCCAGCGAATTCCATGCGCTCGACAGCCTCAGGCTCGCCGATCTACTCAACAAGCGACTGGAGCGCGAGGACCGCGTCCTAGACGTCTATGTCCAGGTCAACACCTCCGGCGAGGACAGCAAATACGGCCTCGATCCCGAGTCGCTTATGAGCTTTGTCGACACGCTCGATCATTTTCCCCGCCTGCGGCCGCGTGGGCTGATGACGCTGGCGCTGTTCAGTTCCGACATGACGAAGGTCCGGCCCTGCTTCTCCCTGCTGCGCTCGCTGCGTGACCAGGCGGTCAGGAGCCATCCCGGCCTGGCGGGACTGTCCATGGGAATGACAGGCGATTTCGAGGAGGCCATCGAAGAAGGCGCCACCGTGGTGCGCGTCGGCCAGGCGATCTTCGGCAAGCGCCCGACGCCGGATTCCTATTACTGGCCGCAGGCGGCGGCAGCCGCATGACGCAGGTTATTTCGATCCAGAGCCAGGTGGTCTACGGCCATGTCGGAAACAGCGCGGCCGTCTTCCCGATGCAAGCGAAGGGACTGGATGTGGCGGCGGTGCCCACGGCGCTCCTGTCCAATCACCCCCACTATCCGACGATGCACGGCACGGTGCTGGACGCCGACCGCGTCGCCGGCCTCCTGCGCGGCATCGAGGAGCGCGGCGTCGTCGACAACGCGGCGGTCCTTCTCACCGGCTTCCTCGGGTCTGTCGAGATCGGCGGCGTAGTTTCCGACTTCGTCACGCGCGCGCTGCGGCGCAACCCACGCCTCATCTATGTCTGCGACCCTGTCATGGGAGACGATGATCTCGGCATTTTCGTCAAGGAGGGACTGATCGACGTCTTCCGCAAGCAGCTTGCGCCGTTGGCGGCGGTCGCCACGCCCAACCAGTACGAACTCGAATTGCTCTCCGGCCACAAGGCGCGCACAGCCGAAGGGCTCCACGATGCGGTGCGCATCCTCGCGTCCCGCGGCACGAAGTCGGTGGCCGTGACAGGTTGCGTCCTCGACGACAGCCCGCCCGGCTCTGTCGAGACGGTCGTCTGTTCCGACGACAGACTGGACCGCCTCGCCATTCGCCGGCTGCCGATCCGCCCTTGCGGCACGGGCGACCTCTTCACGGCCCTGCTGGTCGCAGGGCTTTGCGAGGGCAAGGATCTGCCGGAGGCTGGCCGCGACGCGACGGAAGAGATTTCAGCCGTCCTGGCGCGAACGCATGCGGACGCATCCGCCGAGATGCGGATAATTGGCTTTCCGTTCGCTCCGGCGACAAGCCCGGAGCCCGCGCTTTGACCTTCCGCAGCCTTCGGTCACTCACGCCCGCGCATCGGGCCGGCCGCGCGAATGCCGCCCTGCGCATGATCCACGCGACCGCCGGGGCGCTCGACATCGGTCCGACACAACCGCACGGGCCGATCCTGACGCTATCATAGGCTGCTTCTTGCCACCGGTTCAGCCGTCAATCCTCTCCGGGTCGATGGCGCGCATCGGCGAAACATCCTGCCGCTAAGAACGCCGGGCCACGCCGACGCCATCGCAGCGCTCCTAAGGCCCCGCCAACGCATCGTCGTGATCGGCGCCGGCGTCATCGGCCTTGAGGTCGCCGCCGCGGCCGTCGAGCGCGGCTGCACGGTCCATGTCATCGAATTGGCCAATCAGGCGATGGCGAGACTTCTGCCTCACCACGTCGCTGCCGCCCTTGTCGGCGTCCACGTCGCCCGTGGCGTCAATTTCCGTTTCGGATCTCGTGTCGCCGCTCTAGAAGGGGACGAGGCCGTCAGCGGCGTTCGTCTCGAGACAGGCGAGACGCTCGAATGTGACCTGGTAGTCTTCGGCGTCGGCGTCCGACCGAGAACCGAGCTTGCCGAGGCCGCTGGATTGACGGTCGACAACGGCATTTGCACCAATGATCTCCTGCAAACTGACGACAGCCGGATTTTTGCCTCCGGCGACGTCTGTCGCTACCCAAGCGTGCTGTTCGGTCGACCACTTCGTCTCGAAAACTGGCGCAACGCGGAGCACCAGGCCGACATTGCGGCGCGAAATATGCTCGGTCAGAACAATACCTATGACGAAGTACCTTGGTTCTGGAGCAACCAGTATGATCTCGCGCTTCAGGTGGCGGGCCTTCCGGCGCTCGGTCACACGCTGATTATGCGAGAAGACGCAGCATCCCAAACTTTCCTCTCGGTCGATTGCGACGGCATCCTGCGCGGCGCCGCAGCATTGGGACCAGTGAAAGATGTGGCCCCACGCATCCGTGAGGCGCGAGCAGCCATCGCAGCCGGCCAACGCGTTCAACCGACTGCGACTGACTATCCTCTGGAACAGCTCCCACCGTGACGAGGGGGGCTGAGGCGTATTGACGGTCTTACTGGTTGAGCTCGGAGAGAATGCGTGAAAGCTCTCCGGTGCTGTCAAGCGCACGCAACTCGTCAGCGCCTCCCACGTGCAACCTTCCGATGAAGATCTGCGGCACGGTCCTGCGACCGCCGCTGCGGGCCATCATGGTTTCCGCTGAGCCTGAGACCTGATCAACATCGACTTCGGTGAATGTCGCCCCTTTACTTTTCAGCAGCTCCTTGGCGGCGTTGCAGTAGGGGCATCGGGCAGTCGTGTATATCACCACGCCAGGGTCCTCGTCACCGACAGCTTTTTGCGGAAGTGGGTTGGCGCCCAACCAAGCGACGACATCGGCGGCCGATTTGTTCGGGGGGAACACCGGATAGAACACATGCTCGATCACGCCGTCCTTGACCACAAGGGTCAGGCGCCTCAGCAGCACCGTACCCTCGACGGTCATCGTCGGAAGCCCCAATGCTTCCGTCAATCTGAATTCCGTATCGCTGAGGATCGAAAAAGATAGTGCGAGACGATCGACCAGCTCCTTCTGGTACTCCGTGGTCTGGGTGCTGAGGCCATACAGATCAGCCCCCAGCGCGGAGATCACGGTCTTCTGGTCCTGAAATCCAAGCGTCTGTGGCGTGCATCCGCGCGCACCAGGGATATTGTTCCAACCCTCTGGCAGCTCGACATTCGGCACCCCCGTCATTGGATAGGCATAGACCACGGTCCTGCGCGGCAATTGGCTGAGATTCACCAACTCGCCTGACGTGGAGCGCAGGGAGAGGTCCGGCAGACGCATTCCGCGGAGATGATCGGCGCCTCCGTCGTCTTCGGGGCGAGGCAAGTCGTCGGGCAGCACCATTGGGTCTTTGTTGATATCAGTCATCGGGGTCATCCACATGAGATTCACCCCATGCTCTGACCTATATGGCCTATCCGACAGAGCCAGTTTTCAACAAAGCCGGTGGACCACTGCTCCAGCGCGAGGCCCCATCCTCCGTCCTTCCGAGCCGCGCTTGGCCCGGCGCATCGAATTCATCGCCAAGCGCGAACAAATTCGAATACAGGTCCAACCTGGAAACGCTTCGCTTGCGTGATGATCCCCGTCTTCGAACCGTCGAAGAACTCGAAAGCGACGTTTAGAGGATGAACGATGGTGCGGGCGGTCGGACTCGAACCGACATATCCGTAAGGACGGCGGATTTTGAATCCGCTGCGTCTACCAATTCCGCCACGCCCGCACTTGACCGCCGATCCTAGCCTAGTTCCCTACTCCTAGCCGGCTCCTAGCGCCTTTCGGCGGATTTCTCATTCACTTCTCTCACACCGCCAGAGCCTTGAAAATCCAACGCTTTCACATCGTCGTGATTTTCTGTGGATTGGTAGACAAACCTCTTTTTGAGTCGAGCGCGTCTACCAATTCCGCCACAGGGGCATCCGCCGGCCCCCGCAGGCGGCAGGGCGCGAAGCGGGCGGGATCATAGCCACGGGCGAAGCCGGGTCAAGGCGCGGCGGCACGATCGGCGCCGCGCTTTGTGATCGGCCCCGATCTCGACAGCCGCGCGGCGCCGGGATAGGCACGCGGGCCATGACAGACGATCTCAGCACAGCCGGCGGTGTTGCGATGGCGGCCGCGGGGCGGAGCCGCGGCCCGGCGGCCCTCGCCGCGCTCGCCGTTGCCCTGATCGGCGCGGCAACGATCGCGGGCGCGTGGTTCTTCGAGCTGGTGCTCGATATCCGCCCCTGCCCGCTCTGTCTCGAACAGCGCTACGCCTATTACCTTGCCATTCCGCTCGCGGTTGTGCTGGCGCTGGCCGCGCCGCGCGCGCCGCGCCGCGCCCTCGTCCTCGGCTTCGTCGTCATTACAATCGCGATGCTGATCAATGCCGGGCTCGGCGCCTATCACGCCGGCGTCGAATGGGGCTGGTGGCCGGGGCCGACGGCCTGCTCCGGCACCGCGGCCGACCTCGGCGACGCCGCAAGCCTGCTCGATCGCCTCGAAAGCGCCAGGGTGATTCGTTGCGATGCGGTGCAGTGGCGCTTCATGGGGCTGTCGCTCGCCGGCTATAACGTGCTCATATCGCTGGCGATGGCCGCGATCGCGGCGTTCGCCATCAGGCTGGTCGCCGCGCCCGCGCGATAGCCCGCGTTCCGCTCAAGCCAGGCCGCATCGGACGGGTCGCGTCCCGCACGCGTTTCCACACGCCCTGCGATAAATGACTTCTCCCGGTTGCAAAATTCGGTCAAGATCGCCGTCCGGATCAATCACGACGGAGCGGACCTGAAGATGCAGCGCTACTGACCGGCACCTGACAGCCGCTTCGCGTGCCGCGCGCCGGCCGTCGCGAAGCCGCATGATCACCGTACACCAAAACGCCGGCAATCATCGTCCGGCGAAACTGCAAATAACGTCCGGGGGGACCATGGCCGAACCGACTTCGTCCAACGAGGAGATCGTTGCCGTCTCCGACGATGCGCTGCAGAAGGCCGAGGCATTCGTCGAAGCGGAAGAAGGCGCCACCAACCGGCTGTTCGGATGGGCCGGCACGAGTGTGACCGCGATCGCGGTCGTCATGAGCCTGTTCCACCTCTATGCCGCCTACTCCATCGTGCCGACGCAGGAGCTGCGCTACGTCCACGTCGCCTTCACGCTGCTTCTGAGCTTTCTGCTGTTTCCGCTTGCCGCCCGTTTCCGCAATCACATCCGATGGTGGGACGTCGTCCCCGGCGTCCTGGCGATGGCGACCATCGCCTATGCGCTCGCCGGCGGCGACGACTTCACCGACCGCGCCACCGTTCCCGATTTTTGGGACGTCACCGTCGGCCTGATCTTCATCGTCCTGATCCTGGAGGCGACGCGGCGCGCCACCGGCCCGATCATGCCGGTCGTATCGCTGTTCTTCATCGCCTACGCGATGTTCGGTCCCTATCTGCCTGCACCATGGACGCATCGGGGCTACGATCTGTCGCGCCTCGTCGGGCACCTGTTCATCACGCTCGAAGGCATTTTTGGCGTCGCCGTCGATGTCTCGGCAACGCTGATCATCCTGTTCTGCATCTTCGGCGCATTTTTGCAGCAGTCGGGCGCGGGAAAATTTTTCATCGACTTCTCGCTGGCGCTGATGGGCGGAAAAGCCAACAGCGCCGGGCGCACCGTGGTGCTGTCGTCGTTTCTGCTCGGCGGTCCCTCGGGCTCCGGCGTCGCCACCACCGTCATGATCGGCACGGTCGCCTATCCGATGATGAAGAAGGCGGGATTCGAGAAGAACGCCGCCGGCGGCCTGCTCGCGGCCGGCGGCCTCGGCGCCATCCTGTCGCCACCGGTGCTCGGCGCCGCCGCCTTCCTGATCGCCGAGTTTCTCAAGATCAGCTATCTCGACGTGATCTGGATGGCGACGATCCCGACCATCCTCTACTATCTGTCGCTGTTCATCATGGTCGAGATCGACTCGCGGCGCTTCGGCGCGCGCGACGTCGTCTACAAGCCGGAGATGACGCTTGGCGAGATGACCCGCCGCTACGGCTTCCACTTCGTGTCGCTGATCGCCGTGGTGATCTTCATGGTGATCGGCTATTCGCCGGCGCTGTCGGTGTTCTACGCGATCCTGACCACGTTCGCGCTGAGCTTCCTGCGCCGCGACACCGCGCTGGTGCCGAAAAAGCTGGTGCGCGCGCTGGCCGACGGCTCCATCAGCGCGCTCGGCGCGGCCACCACCTGCGCCTGCGCCGGCATCGTGATCGGCGTCGTCACGCTGACCGGCCTCGGGCTGAAATTCTCCACCATCGTCATCGACTACGCTGGCGGCAGCCTGCTCCTGACCTCGATCTACACCGCGCTGATCGTGTGGATCATCGGCCTCGCCGTGCCGGCGACCGCCTCCTACATCATCTGCGCGGTGGTCGCCGCACCCGCCATGATCAAGCTCGGCGTGCCGGATTTCGCCACCCACATGTTCATCTTCTACTACGCGGTGCTGTCAGAGGTATCGCCACCGACGGCGCTGTCGCCGTTCGCCGCCGCCGCGCTCACCGGCGGCGATCCCTACCGGGCGACGCTGCAATCGTGGAAATACAAGCT
>JBDHSY010000165.1:0-6616 GCA_039808405.1 Xanthobacteraceae bacterium | reverse complement strand
TCCACTGTCATGGCCGGACTTGGTCCGGCCAGCGAGGTCTTGCTTCGCTGAGCCGATGTCTAGACGTGGATGTCCGCGACAGGCGCGGGCATGACGCGAATATGTATGACGATGGAATGATGTTCGCGACGTGTCGCCGCGTTCACGCCCGCGTCACAAAACTGTCGACCACCTTCTTCTCGCCGGCCTTCTCGAAGGCAATGGTGAGCTTGTTGCCGTCGATCCGGGTGATGCGGCCATAGCCGAACTTCTGGTGGAAGATGCGTTCGCCGAGCGCAAACTCCGACGTCGTGCCGGTCGATTTGGCGACCAGTTCGCCCTCGATGGTCAAAGGCCCGCGCCGGTCGCCGCCGCGCCCTGCGCCCTCGCGTGCGCCGCGCCCGCGATTGTTCTGCGCGCGCTGCCAGCCCGGCGTCGTATAGCTCGAGCCGAACGCCTCCAGGTTGTCGAAGCGCGAGGCGCCGTAGCCGCCCGCGCCGCCCCAGCCGCTGCCGCCTTTCGACTCGGTGATCTCGACGTGGTCGGCCGGCAGCTCGTCGAGAAAGCGCGACGGCACGGTGGTGGACCAGGTGCCGTGGATGCGGCGGTTGGTGGCGAAGTAGATTTTTGCGCGGCGCCGCGCGCGGGTGACGCCGACATGGGCGAGGCGGCGTTCTTCCTCCAGCCCGGCGCGGCCCTGCTCGTCGAGCGCGCGCTGGTGCGGGAACAGCCCTTCCTCCCAGCCCGGCAGGAACACGGTGTCGAACTCCAGCCCTTTCGCGGAGTGCAGCGTCATGATCGAAACGGCGTCCTCGCCGGCGGCGCCGTCGCGGTCCATCACCAGCGCGATGTGTTCGAGAAAACCTTGCAGGTTCTCGAACTCCTCCATCGAGCGCACCAGCTCTTTCAGGTTGTCGAGCCGGCCCTGCGCGTCGGCGGACCGGTCCTTCTGCCACATCTCGGTGTAGCCGGACTCGTCGAGAATGATCTCGGCCAGTTCGGTGTGGGGGATGGCGTCGCGCTGCGCGCGCCAGCGCTCGAAACTGTCGATCAGCGCCCGCAATGCGCTGCGCGCTTTCGGCTTCAGTTCGTCGGTCTCGATCACGGCGCGCGCCGCCTCGAACAGCGGAATGCGGCGCTTGCGGGCGTGGTCGTGCAGCAGTTGCACGGACGCATCGCCAAGCCCGCGCTTCGGCACGTTGACGATGCGCTCGAAAGCGAGGTCGTCGGTGGGCGAACTGACGATGCGCAGATAGGCCAGCGCATCGCGGATTTCCTGGCGCTCGTAGAAGCGCGGCCCGCCGATCACGCGATAGGGCAGGCCCAGCGTGATGAAGCGGTCCTCGAACTCGCGCATCTGGAACGAGGCCCGCACCAGGATGGCGATCTCGTCGAGCGCGTCGCCGAGGCGCTGCAGGGCCTCGATCTCCTCGCCGATGGCGCGGGCTTCCTCCTCCGAATCCCAGGCGCCGGTGACGGTGACCTTCTCGCCGTCGGCGTCCTCGGTGCGCAGCGTCTTGCCGAGCCGGCCCTCGTTGTGCGCGATGAGGTGCGAGGCGACGGCCAGGATATGGCCGGTGGAGCGGTAGTTGCGCTCCAGCCGGATCACCTTCGCGCCGGGAAAGTCGTGATCGAAGCGCAGGATGTTGTCCACCTCGGCGCCGCGCCAGCCGTAGATCGACTGGTCGTCGTCGCCGACGCAGCAGATGTTTTTCTGCGCAGACGTTTGTCGCGCGGTCTCCCTCTCCCCGCCTGCGGGGAGAGGGTTGGGGTGAGGGGCGGCATCAGGATGTGCGGTGTTTCCTGTTTGCCCCTCACCCGGATTGCTTTGCAATCCGACCTCTCCCCGTGAAGAACGGGGAGAGGGAAGGGCGGCCGCGTCGCTTCCTTGCGCCGGCGTCTGCGCCAGCAATCTCAGCCACAAATACTGGGCGACGTTGGTGTCCTGATATTCGTCGACGAGAATGAACTTGAAGCGGTGCTGGTACTGCCGCAGCACGTCCGGGTGCTCGCGGAACAGCCGGATGTTTTCCAGAAGCAGGTCGCCGAAGTCGGCGGCGTTGAGGATTTTCAGCCGCTCCTGATAGGCGGCGTAGAGCTTGCCGCCGCGGCCATTGCCGAACATCGCGGCTTCCCCCGGCGGCACCTGCGACGGCGTCAGCCCGCGGTTCTTCCAGCCGTCGATCAGCGAGGCGAGCATCCGCGCCGGCCAGCGCTTGTCGTCGATGCCGTCGGCCTGCAGAAGCTGCTTCAAGAGCCGCACCTGATCGTCGACGTCGAGCACGGTGAAGTTGGATTTCAGCTGCACCAGCTCGGCGTGATAGCGCAGGATGCGGCCGCCGATGGCGTGGAAGGTGCCGAGCCACGGCATGCCTTCCACGGCTTGGCCGAGCATCTGGCCGAGCCGCGCCTTCATCTCGCGCGCCGCCTTGTTGGTGAAGGTGACGGCGAGGATGTCGCCGGGGCGGGCGCGGCCGAGGCTGAGGATGTGGGCGATGCGCGTGGTCAGCACCCGCGTCTTGCCGGTGCCGGCGCCGGCCAGCACCAGCACCGGGCCGTCGAGCGCCTCGACGGCGGCGCGCTGCTCGGGATTGAGCGCGGCGAGATAGGCCGGTGCCGCGGCAGCGCGCGCGCGGGCGGCGATACCGCCGGCGGCAGGCTGGTGGTCGGGGACGCGCGCGGCGCCGGTGCGGTCGGGCTCGATCATGCGAATCGTCATGCCGGCAGGATGGCACCGCGGTGCCGGGAAAGGGAGCCTTGATATAGGCACCGCGCGGGTGCTGCGACAGCGCCCGGCGCGGGCGGGAATGTTCCGTCCGGCCGGCGGTTTTTTTGTGCCGGCTGCCGGCCCCCGCGATGGGAACCGGGCCGCGCGCCCCGGATTGTGGTCATGACGGGGGTGGCCGCGTGCGCAGCCATCACCATGGCAGGAGGAGATTCATATGCTGGGTTGGGTTTTGACATTTCTGGTCGTGGCGCTCATTGCCGGCCTGCTGGGCTTCGGCGGGATCGCCGGGGCATCGATCGAGATCGCCAAGGTGATCTTCTTCATCGCCATCATTCTGTTCGTGATCTCGCTGGTGATGGGGTTCGTGCGCGGACGGCGGGGCATATGACGCTCCGCTTCCCTACGCCTTCGCCTTGATCGGCATCGCGATGCTGCGGCCGACGCCGTCGGGCCGCGGCAGGCCGGCATGGGCGTCGGCCACGGCGCGGATGCCGGCCATGATATCGGGCGGGAACGGCGCGGTCTTGCGCAAGCCCATGTCGACGTGAAGCATGATGTTCTCCGAGGTCGCCGACAGCCAGCCTTCCGTGGCGTGACGCAATTCCTGAAACGTGTGGATGCGCTTGTCGTCGGCGGCGATGAGAAACGCGGCGATCTGCACCGGGTCGCCCAGGTGGATTTCGCGGATATAGCGGACGTGGATCTCGGCGGTGAAGATCGAGCCGCCGCGGTCCGTCACGTAGCTCCAGCCGATGTCCATGCTGTCGGCGAACACATCCATGGCGCGGTCGAACATGACGTTGTAATAGGCCATGTTGAGATGGCCGTTGTAGTCGATCCATTGCGGTTCGATCTGCTGGATCGGCGCGATGAAGGGCGCGGCGATCGCGCCGGTCGTGCGTTGCGTCATCGTCAGTCCTCGGTTGCGCCGGCGGGTCGGGAATCCGCTGGCGGCGGCGCCCGTTACGGGGTTATACGATTTTGCCGCCGGGGCGGACAATCGGGAGGGTCTTGCGGTGTCGCAATCCGTTTTCACCACCGTGGCGCGGCCGCAGGCCGCTGCCGTTGCCACCGCGATCGAGGCGCTGGCCGCGCGCTTCGGCAACCGCCTCGTCACCTCGCAGGCGGTGCGCGAGCAGCACGCCCACACCACCACCTGGATTCCGCCGCAGCCGCCCGACGCCGTGGTGATGGCCCAGACCACCGCCGACATTCAGGACGTGGTGCGCATCTGCGCGCAGCATGGCGTGCCGGTGATCGCGTTCGGCACCGGCACCTCGCTGGAGGGCCAGGTCAACGCCCCCGCCGGCGGCGTGTGCATCGACCTGCGCGACATGAACCGGGTGCTGGCGGTGCACTCCGACGACCTCGACTGCGTGGTGGAGCCCGGCATCACCCGCAAGATGCTCAACGAGCACTTGCGCGATCAGGGGCTGTTCTTTCCCATCGATCCCGGCGCCGATGCCTCGCTCGGCGGCATGGCGGCCACGCGCGCCTCCGGCACCAACGCGGTGCGCTACGGCACCATGCGCGACAGCGTGCTGGCGCTGAAGGTCGTGCGCGGCGACGGCGAGATCGTCACCACCGGCACGCGGGCGAAAAAATCCTCGGCCGGCTACGACCTCACCCATCTGTTCGTCGGCGCCGAAGGCACGCTCGGCATCATCAGCGAGATCACGCTCAGACTGCGCGGCATCCCCGACACCATCTCGGCGGCGGCGTGCTCGTTCGGTAGCGTCGAGGGCGCCTGCCGCGCCACCATTCTGGCGATCCAGACCGGCATCCCGCTGGCGCGCATCGAACTGTTGAACGCCGCCCAGGTCGCGGCCTGCAACGCCTATTCCAGGCTGACGCTGCCGGAGACGCCGCTTCTGCTGCTGGAGTTTCATGGCAGCGAGGTCGAGGTGGCCGAGCAGACCCGGATGTTCGGCGAAATTGCCGCCGAATGCGGCAGCAGCGGTTTCGAATGGGCGACCCGCCCCGAGGACCGCTCGCAGCTGTGGCAGGCGCGGCACGACGCCTACTGGGCGGTGAAGGCGCTGCGCCCCGGCTCGCAGGCGATCGCCACCGACGTCTGCGTGCCGATCTCGCGGCTGGCCGATTGCGTGGTCGAGACCGAGGACGACATGAAGCGAAGCGGCCTCGAGGGGCCGATCGTCGGCCATGTCGGCGACGGCAATTTCCACTGCTCGCTGTTGTGCGATGTCGGCGACCCGGCCGAGGTGACCCGCGCCGAGGCCTTCATCGGCCGGCTGGTCAGGCGGGCGCAGGCGATGGACGGCACCTGCACCGGCGAACACGGCATCGGCCAGGGCAAGCAGGAATATCTCGCCGGCGAGCTGGGGCTGCCGGCCATCGAGGCGATGCGCGCGCTGAAGAAGGCGCTCGACCCGCAGAACATCTTCAATCCGGGCAAGATCCTGCCGCCGGTTTGAGGCCGCCGACGGCGGTTGTGACTTCGCGGGCCGCGCCCGATATACTGCCGGACAGACGGAATCGTTTGGAGCAACCGTGCAGACGACGCTGCTCGGCGTGGCGATCGCGTTCATCGTGGCGCTGGTGGCGGCCCTGGTCGGGCCGCATTTCATTGACTGGAACCGGTTCCGGCCGCAGTTCGAGGCCGCCGCCGCGCGCGTCGTCGGCGTGCCGGTGCGGGTCACCGGCGACATGCGCGCGACGCTGCTGCCGGTGCCGTCGCTGCGGCTCAAGGCCGTCGAGGTCGGCGACCAGGATGGGGGGCTCGGCCGCGCCAGCGCCGAGGCGCTGGCGGTCGAGTTCAACCTCGGCGCCCTGATGCGCGGCGAATGGCGCGCCACCGAGCTCACCGTCAACGGCATGGCGCTGGATTTCGGGCTCGACTGGCGCGGCCGCATCGCCTGGCCGGCCGGCATGGGCGGCGTCGATCTCACCACGCTCGCCATCGATCGTCTCAACGTCACCGGCCGCATCGCGCTGCACGACGGCGCCAGCCGCACTACGCTGGATCTGGAAGACATCGCCTTCTCTGGCGACGTGCGCTCGCTCGCCGGCGCGGTGCGCGGCGAGGGCAATGCCAGCATCGGCGGCGTGCGCTACCCGTTCCGCATCTCGTCCAACCCGACCGCCGGCGGCGAGGGCATGAAGCTGCATGCGGTGGTGACCGCGCCGGCGCAGGCCCTCGGCGTCGATCTCGACGGGATTTTGCGCTTTGCCGCCTCGCGACCGCAGTTCGACGGCGCGCTGACGCTCGACCGCCGTGGCGGCGACGATAACGGCGGCCCGCCGTGGCGGATCGCGACGCGGCTCAAGGCCGACCCGGCGGCGGCCCGTTTCGAGCAGCTCGAGGTGGCCTACGGCGCCGGCACCGCCCCGGCAAAACTGTCCGGCAGCGGCGAGATGCGTTTCGGCGCCGCGCCGCAGCTGCGCGTCGATTTCGATGCGCGGCAGATCGACGCCGATCGCCTGTTGCGGGCCGCGCCCGACGCGGGCGGCGGCGCCGGCAGCGGGTGGACCGCGCTGCGTGCGCTGGTTGCCGGGCTGGCGCTGCCGCCGGTGCCGGTCACGGTCGAGGCCAGCGCCGAAACCGTCACGCTGGGTGGCCGCCCGGTGCACGGCGTGACCGCGACGTTGCGCGGCGGCGCCACGGACTGGGCGATCGATCGCCTGGCCGCCCGCGCGCCCGGCGCGACCGACATCGTTGTCCGCGACGCCGTGGTGTGGCCGGGCGACGGCGGCGGCTTCAGCGGCGGCGTCGAAGTCGCCACCTCCGACCCCGATGCGTTCGCGGCATGGCTGCGTGGGCGCACCGACGCATCGCCCCGCATCGAGCGGCCGGTGCGGGCGGACGGGCGCCTCAGCATCGACGCCGGGCGGCTGGCCGTCGAGGAGTTCAGTGCCGATCTCGCCGGCGACAGTTTTGGCGGCCGGCTG
>JBDHSY010000164.1:0-6647 GCA_039808405.1 Xanthobacteraceae bacterium | reverse complement strand
ATGCTGTTTGCCGCCGGCATGGGCATCGGCCTCATGTATTTCGCCGTTGCGGAGCCGATCCAGCATTACAGCGCGCCGCCGGAGGTCGAACCCGGCACGATCCGCGCTGCGCGCGAAGCGATGGTCATCACTTTCACCCATTGGGGCGTCCACGCCTGGGCGATCTATGCGATCGTCGGCTTGAGCCTTGCCTACTTTACCTATCGCAAGGGTTTGCCGCTGACGTTGCGATCGGGTTTGTATCCGTTGCTGGGCAAGCGGATCGATGGCTGGGCGGGCGATGCGGTTGATATCTTCGCCATCTGCGGAACGCTGTTCGGCATCGCCACGTCGCTAGGTCTTGGCGTGTCGCAGATGGGCGCGGGCCTCGGCTATGTCTATGGCCTTCCGAACGGGATCGCGACGCAGGCGGGACTGATCGTGGCGGTCATGGGGCTCGCCACGCTGTCGGTGCTGAGCGGGCTCGATCGCGGCGTTCGGCGGCTGTCGGAACTGAACCTCGTCCTGGCGGTGCTGCTGATGCTGTTCGTTCTGGTGGCGGGCCCCACGCTGTTCCTGCTGCGTGCGCTGGTGCAGAATTTCGGCCTCTACCTCGACCATTTCTTCATTCGCACCTTCACCCTCTATGCCTATGAGCCCCGCGCATGGATGGCGGACTGGACGCTGTTCTATTGGGCATGGTGGATCGCCTGGTCGCCGTTCGTGGGCATGTTCATCGCGCGCATCTCGCGCGGGCGGACCGTCCGCGAGTTCGTGATCGGGGTTCTGCTGGTGCCGACCGCATTCACCTTCCTGTGGATGACGGTGTTCGGCAATACCGCCATCTCGCTCGATCTGGGCGTCGCCCACGGCGCGATCGCGGAGGCGGTGAACAGCGACCTGTCGACCGCGCTGTTCAAGTTTTTGGAGTATCTGCCCGGCACTGGGATCACGTCCACGCTCGCGATCGTTCTGGTGGGGGTGTTCTTCGTGACGTCGGCCGATTCCGGATCGATGGTCATCGACACGTTGGCGTCCGGCGGCGCCGACGAGACGCCGCGCTGGCAGCGCATCTACTGGTGTCTGATCCTGAGCGCGGCGGCGATGCTTCTGCTTATCGCCGGCGGGCTCGGCGCGCTGCAGGCGGCAACGCTCGTGGCCGCCCTGCCTTTCTGTTTCATCATGATCCTGCTGACGTTCGCGCTGATCCGGCAGACGGGGGCCGATGTCGAAGGCGCGACCATCGAAACCGAGGTTCCTCCGGTGAGAGAAAGGCTCAAGCGCCTCTTCACCTCGGCAAAACGCAAGGAAATCGTCGAGCAGATCGGCCGCAATGGCATGCCCGCACTGCAATCGGTCCGTGACGCGATGATCGAGGAGGGTTGGTCGGCCAATCGGATCGACGAGGAGGATGGAGCAATCTCGCTTTCGATCGGATCTCCGCCGGATCGCGTCTTCACCTATCGCCTTGCGCCACGCTCGCGCCCTTTGCCAGCCTTTACCGCCCTGGAGGCGCCGGAGGCACGACGCAGCCTGGCATGGTGGCTCTCGGCGCATGTCGAGGGAGAGATCCGATCGCGCGACCTGACCGGCTTTACGCAAAAGCAGATCGAGGCCGATTTGATCGCGCAACTTGAGCGATGGCGCGTTCGCTAGCCAGGACGGCAAATATCCCGCGATTCCCTCAGCGCGATAAAGAACGGTATCGTTCACGTCATGGTGCGGCTCTCCTGTCCGTCACCTGTCGCGTATCATCCTGCCGTCGAAGCCGCAGGCAGCGCCGTGGTAATAGTCGCACGGTCCGGCGACCTCCGCCGTCAGCCCGCCCTTGTCGAGCGTCAATTCCACCCGGCAGACCGGCGCGGCGGGCTCGTTCGGGTTGTCGCTTTCGCCGAGCACCGTGCTGCCTGTCGGCTTGCCGTAAAGCGTGACCGCCCCCGAGCAGCCCTGGCCCGCCGTGTGAAGATCGATCACCAGATAATCCGGCTTGGCCGCGCCACGCCGGATGGTGGCCGACAACGCGCCGCCGCCTGTCCATTTGCCGACCCAAGGGTCAGATGGCGGATCGGAGGGCGAATTGGCGAGCGCGAGATAAGCGAGGCAGACCCGCTTGTCGCCATCGTCCGCATGGCTGTCGGCTTCGTCGGTAGCGTCGCGCGTGCAGGAGCCGCTGGCGGAATAAACGAGGATGCCGCCGTCGGCCGACATGTTGATCGGCCGCGTTTCGGAGGCCGTGCCGTGCGTGCCCTTGAGGCGGCGCGTGACCCGGCTGTCGGGATCGGTGACGACGAGCCCGTCCTCGCCGTTGTAGAACAGCCGCGTGCCGCCCGGATCGAGCTGGAAATCCTTCAGTTCCCAGCCGCCGGAGGCGATGACCCGCGGCGTCCGGTCGCCGTCGCGCGCGGCCAGCAGGTCGAACGCGCCGTGCCCCTTGTTCTGCGCCCAGGCGGTGAAGCCGCCGCCGTCCTGCTCGTTGTCGCTGTTGTCGTCGAAGCAGGGCGGCCGCTTTGTCGTGGAAGCGTCACCGGCGGCCGGCGGCGTTTTTCGCGCGGCGTCGAAAGCGGCGAACCGTTCAGCCACGTCTGGCGGCAGGTCATGCGCCGGCGCATGGCCGTCGATGTCGGTGACGAACACGCTGCTGGTGCCGAGCGGCCGATAGGCGCGAACGTAGAAGCGGCCGTCGCGCCCCCAGATCCACGGGGCGAGCGCCGCGATGTCCTCGGGCTTTTCCGTCTTGCCCTGCTGCGTGCGCGGCGAGGCGAGGCTGAGCCGCCCGCTTGCCGGCTGATAGAGCCAGACCTGCTTGACATAGCCGGCGTTGTCCTCGACGCCCAGTGCCATCAGGCTGTTGTCGGGCGAGACCTGGGCCTGATAGCCGGCCTGCCGCCAGTCGTCGGGATAGGCCGCTTGCAGCGGTTCGATCGGCACCGTCTTGATCTCGCGCGGCTCCAGCGGCGGCGCGGCGAGATCCATCAGTTGCGCGATGCGCGGCGGATAGATCGCCTGCAAACAGAGCAACTGGCCGAACGCGCGCGGGCTCAAGCCCTCCTCGCTGCCGGCTTTCGGCGTCACGTTGGTCAGTCCGCAGCGACGGTCGCGCTCACTGAGCCAGGCTTTCTGGCTGGCGCGGATCGACGCGATGGCAGCGCCGTCACCCTTGCGCGCCGCCAGCGTCGCCTTGAAGGCTTTGGCCATGCGGCCGTCGAGCGTGCCCACCGTGTCCCAGGCGCAGATCGCCTTGTCGATCTGGCGCGTCGCTTTTGCGCAGTCGAAGCTCGCCACAATGCTGTCCGCATGAGCGGGGGCTGCGAATATCGCCCCGAGCACGAGCGCCGCGCCGACGATTCCGACGACAGCGTGCCTAGTCATGGACGACAAAAGTGCTGGTCTTGCAAAAGTTCTGCGTGCCGGCCGGCTTGGGCTCCTCGCAGCATTCCGCGTCCTCCTTGGCGACAACCACGGCGATGTCGAAGGTGCAGATCTTGCGCCCGTCGGGAATGGTGAAGGTGCAGCTCGCGCCCGGCTCCAGCGAGCTGTTGCCGAACTCGCCGCTCTCGAACGAATTCACGCCGGCCTGCGAATAGGCGAAGCTCTGCAACGGCAGCCTGGCTTTGTTGGTCACCGTCACGTCAAGGTCGTTGATCGGCTTCGGGGCGTCGCACGCCGCGAACATTTTTGCGGCCGCGGCTTCGGAGCCTTTATCCTTGGCGTAGCGTTGCGTGTGCCCCTTGACCGTGACCTCCAGCGGCTCGTCCGAGGTCAGGATACGTCGCAGCGACTCGTCGGGCGGCAATTCGGCGTTGAGTTCGATACCGCCCGATTCCTGATTGGCCACCGCCTTCGTGGAAAATTCGACCTGCGCGCCGGCGGTCGCCAGACGCACGCGCACCAGCTCGCCCTCGTTCGCCTCGCTGTCCTCGTCCTGCACCTCGACCTTCACCGCCGGCGCACCGGGCCGGCACGAGAACAGCAGAACGACAAAGTCGCTGTCCGGGATGCCGTAAGCGAGCACCGTCATCCTGTCGTAAGTGCTGCCGAACCAGCGCGGCTTGTCCTGATCCTGCGCCGCCGCCGGCCATGTGGCCGCCACCGTGAGCGCGATCGCGGCTGCCGCGAGGGAACCGATCCGTGCCCGCCCGATGCGCATCATGCTGCTCTCGTTTCTATCCGTTGTCAGCCGCCAACCGGCCGGAAGAAAGTGATGACCGGACGAAAATTCCAGCCGGAACGGCGGACGATTTCGATGATCGGCTGCTTCAACTCGTTGAGGTCGAACGTGTAGGCGTAGCTGAGATCGAAGGTCGGCTTGCCGTCCTTGAACTGCAGCCCGTACACCCGCTCATGCTGGTATTCGAAGAAGGTGATGCCGAGGGAGACGTTCCATTTCAGCGAGAGCAGGTTCGGCCCGCGCCCCGCCGACCAGTCGAACGAGGCATAGCGATCCTGCGCCCTGACGTTGCGCGCGCGCTCGTCCAGACGAAGCACCAGCCGATAGCCCTTGCTCATGCCGTGCAGCCGCATCAGGTCGAGCCATGTGGCGTCGGCGTAGCGCCAGTCCACGACGATCTCATTGTCGCGCCTGCCGCGGCTGATCGCGAACGGAATGTCCTGTTCGTTGAGCGCCAGCAGCCGCCCCATCAACACGTTCCGCGTGACGGCCGGCACGCCTGCGACCGCCGGCACCTGGGCGGCCCATGAGGCGACCCGGCCGAAGATGAAGAACTGCAAGCCGGCCCAGACGAAGATGCCGTATTTGGTGATCCGCTTGACCTGCTCGCCGAAGGGGTCTGGCGGAAACGACGGCAGGCCGTCGATCAGGCCGTATGTCGCCTGCACGATGGCCACGACGATCATCGGGACCGCGATGACGAAGCCGAAGAAGTAAAGAAAGAACAGCAGCACCCGCACGGCCTTTCCCGGGCGCGGCGGCAGGTTCGCCGACCCGTCGCTCTCCGCACCGGCCGCGATGCCATCCGGCAAGCTCATCCGCTTTTGTCCTCACGGCCTTCGCTGAAGTCCCGACAGCGCTATGGCCAATCCTACGCCTCCGGGCAGCGTCGTCACGGACAGAACGGCACCGGGTGCGGACGAGGCGGAACGAATTTGACGCCCGGCGGCCATTGTTGCATTCTTGTAACAGGGAGAGGCGGCATGGCGGATGCGAACGGATCGGGATTGACGCCGCCCGCGTCGCTGGCGTTGTCCACGGCCACGCTGCCCGTCCGCGACCGGCTTCCGGTCTGGCGCGAGGTGTTCGGGCAAACCATGGTGCGGCTCGATATCGAGCCGGCAAAGGGCGCGCCCTTCCACGCCGAAGGCGAGTTGCGCGCGTGGCCCGGCGTCGCCCTCGCTTCGGTGACCGCCAGCCCGGTCCAGGTGTCGCGCACGCCACGGCTCATTGCCGATGACATGGCCGATATGATGTTTCTCATCACCGCCGATGCGCCGCTTCACGTCGCCCAGCGCGGCCGCGACCGGACGGTTGATGCCGGCGACGCCATCTTCGTCAGGGGCAGCGAATGCAGCACCATCCGGTGTCGCGACAAAGCGAGGTTCGTCAACATAGCAATCCCTGCCGACGACCTGATGCCGATGCTTGCGAGCGGCGACGACGTGGCGATGACCGTAGTGAGCCGGCGAAACGACGCCTTCGACCTGCTGATGCGCTATGTGGACCTGCTGCAAACCCGGCCCCAGCCGTTTTCGGAGAAGCTCGGCCGCATCGCCGCCGCCCATGTCCGCGATCTGATGGCGGCCATGATCGAGGCCGATCCGGACCGCGATCCATCGACCTGTGAGCGGCGCGGCGTGCGCGCCGCTCGGCTCAGGGCGATCAAGGCCGATATCGCCGGGCATCTGTGCGAGCCGGGATTGTCCATCGCCGCGATTGCCGCGCGTCACGGCATTTCGCCGCGCTACGTCCGCAAGCTGTTTCAGGACGAACGGACGACGTTTTCCGATTTCGTGCTGTTGCTGCGGCTGGAGCACTCGCAACGCCTGCTGCGCAGCCCGGCGCTCGAGCTTCGCACGATCGCGTCGATCGCGCATGCTTGCGGCTTCAACGACCTGTCCTACTTCAACCGGACGTTCCGCCGCCGATACGGCCTCACCCCGTCCGATCTGCGCAATGCAATCAAAATATCCGGCCCATTCTCGGCGTGATGATCGGCTGAAACACCCGCCCGGGATGCTGGCGGCGGCATAGAGCGGCTATCGCGAGCTTCAATAGACAGCTACGCGATGAGTCGCTTAACCGAGTGCAGCCGGCTGATTTGGAAGACGCGCGTATAGACTGAGGCGAGAACCGGCTCTTAAGGCTGCCCGCCACTACATAACCCGCACGCGGAAGTCTATTTTTGGTCTCTTCTGCCAATTGGGGAGCGGGAATTTCCCAACGGAGTCGCAGAGACTTTCGGGAATTCCCGGTGAAATTCGGGAATACACGGCGCGATAAGGAGTTTCTACAGTCCGGAGCAGTTACAAAAACCGGCAATTGGTGGGGCTTTGTGGCGCCAGAGAAGAAAACTAAATCGGCACTGGCTGGCTGGCTGGCAACGCAGTGCAAATCGCACCGGTCTCATTTGCCGATACCTAGAGCATTTCCTATTTAAGTAGAAGCGTATCCAGCGTTGACGAAGTAGTTTTGGCATTCTGTCGGTTGTATCTGG
>JBDHSY010000163.1:0-6659 GCA_039808405.1 Xanthobacteraceae bacterium | reverse complement strand
GCCGCGCTGGCGCTGACGTCGGGCGGGGCCTCCGCCGTGCCACTCGCAGGCGGCGAGGAAGTGCTCGCCGCGCAGCGCCCGCTGCGCGCGATCGACGGCCGGGTGGTGGTGGCGCAGACGCGGCTGCCGCCGCTGTGGTCGCCCGACGCCATGCTCGCCGCCACGCTGTCGGCCACCACCGGCTTCGTGGTGCTGATCCTCGGCTTTGCCTTCCACTGGCAATCGACGCGGGCGCGCGAGGGCGACCTGATCAACGACGCCGTGCGCAGCCGCATCGATACCGCGCTCAACCGCGGCCGCTGCGGGCTGTGGGACTGGGATCTGTCGCGCGGCCGCATCTTCTGGTCGCAGTCGATGTTCGAGATTTTGGGACTGACATCGCGCACCGACCTGCTCGCCTTCGGCGAGGTCAGCGCCCTGGTCCGCCCCGGCGACATCGACCTGTTCGGCGTTGCCGACGATCTGGTCGCCGGGCGCATCGCGGCGATCGACCGCGACTTCCGCATGCGCCACGCCGACGGCCACTGGGTGTGGCTGCGGGTGCGCTGCGAGGTCAGCCATGCGCGCGACGGCGCAGCGCACCTGATCGGCATTGCCGTCGATATCACCGAGCAGAAAAGCCTCGCCGAAAAATCCGCCGAGGCCGATCTGCGGCTGCGCGACGCCATCGAGTCGATCCCCGAAGCCTTCGTGCTGTGGGACGCCGACAACCGCCTCGTGCTGTGCAACTCGCACTTCCAGCGGCTGCACCGGCTGCCGGATTCGGCGGTCGCCCCCGGCACCGCCTACGAGACCATCGCCGAGGTCGGCGCCATGCCGCGGGTGCGGTTGCGCCCGTTCGACGCCACGGCGCCCGAGGGCGCGCGCACCTTCGAGGCGCAGCTCGACGACGGCAGCTGGCTCAACGTCAGCGAGCGCCGCACCAAGGACGGCGGCTCGGTCTCGGTCGGCACCGACATTTCGCAGATCAAGCGCCACGAACAGCAACTGATCGACAACGACCTGCGCCTGCGCGCCACCGTCGCCGACCTGCAACGCACGCAGACCACGCTGGAACGGCAGGCGCTGGAACTGGCCGACCTCGCCCGCAAATACGCCGCGGAAAAAACCCGCGCCGAGGAAGCCAACCAGGCCAAGTCGAAGTTTCTCGCCAACATGAGCCACGAACTGCGCACGCCCCTCAACGCCATCATCGGCTTTTCGGAGGTGATGGGCTCGGGCATGTTCGGCGCGCTCGGCTCGGACAAGTATCAGGAGTACTGCAACGACATCCTGTCCAGCGGGCATTACCTGCTGGAGGTCATCAACGACATTCTCGACATGTCGAAGATCGAGGCCGGCCGCATGCGGCTCGATCCCGTGCCGCTCGACCTGTCGGACGCGCTCGCGGAATCGATGCGCGTGGTGTCCGGACGCGCCGAGGCCAAGGGGCTGACGCTCGACGCCTGCCTGTGCGAGCGCGTGCCGGTGATGGCCGACCGCCGCGCCACCAAGCAGATCATCGTCAATCTGTTGTCGAACGCGGTGAAGTTCACGCCGGACGGCGGCCGCGTGGTGGTCCGCAACCGCGTCTGCGGCACCGCGGTGGCGATCACCATCGCCGATACCGGCATCGGCATCGAGCGCGCCTCGCTGGCACGGCTGTGCCGGCCGTTCGAGCAGGTCGAGAGCGGGCTCACCAAGACCTATCACGGCTCGGGGCTCGGGCTGTCGATCGCCCGCGCGCTGGTGGAGTTGCATGGCGGGCGCATGCGCATCCGCTCGAAACCCGGCACCGGCACGGTGGTGCGGGTGCTGCTGCCACGCGGCCATGCCGGCGCGGGGCAGATCGCGCACGCCGCGCGCGCCGCGGCGTAGCCCCCACCCTTTCTTTCCCCCACCCTTCCCTCCCCCGCACGCGGGGGAGGGATAAAGGGAGGGGGACGTGAAGGCCCGCGGCGTAGGATTCGACCGCTCTCTCCAGCGTCATGCCCGCGCATAGCCGTTCAAAGAACGGCGTTCTGTCGAACGCCTACGTCGCGGGCATCCACGCCTTAACGGCCATTCAGAAAAGCAAGACGTGGATGGCCGGAACAAGTCCGGCCATGACGAGAGAGAGAAACGGACCTTATTCGACGATGCGGCGGAACAGTTCGCGCACCTCGGTCTGGGTCTCGCGCACATGCGCCTGGAGAGCCGAAAAATTCGGCGCGTCGCCGGCGCGCGCCAGCACGCGCAGCAGATCGTCGCCGGCCTGCTCCGGCCTGAAGGCGGTCGAGACGCACAGCCGCAGCACCTGCGTCAGGTCGTGATAGAGCCGCGCCGCCGGCCGCAGGATCGCGGCGTCCGCGGCCGCCAGCACGCCGAGCCGCGCGGCGTTGTCGATCACCTGCACCGTGCCGGTGCCGAGGATGTCGGGCATCGTGCTGGCATGAACGAGTTGCAGATATTGCGTGATGAACTCGATATCGACCAGTCCGCCGGCGGCGTATTTCAGATCCCAGAAATCGTCCTCGCCCTTTTCCTGGGCGATGGCGCGGCGCATCTCGGCGACGTCGTTCGCCGTGATCGCCGCGTCGCGCGGCCGCGTCAGCACGGCGCGGATGATCGCCTCGATGCGCTCGCGGAAGGCGGGCGAGGCCGAGATGACGCGGGCGCGCGTCAGCGCCATGTGCTCCCAGGTCCAGGCTTCCGTTTCCTGATAGTCGGCGAACGCATCGAGCCGCGACGCCACCGGCCCGGCGCGCCCCGAGGGGCGAAGCCGCATGTCCACGTCGTAGAGCACGCCGTAGTTGGTGCGGGTGGTGAAGGCGCTGATGAGGCGCTGGGTGAAGCGGGCAAAGTACTGGCTGCCGTGCAGCGAGCGCGCGCCGTCGGACTCCGGCTCGTCGTGGTCGAAGTCGTAGATCAGGATCAGATCGAGATCGGAGGACGCGGTCATCTCGCGGCTGCCGAGGCGGCCCATCGCGACGATGGCGGTTTCCTGGTCCCTGATGCGGCCGTACTGCGCGGCGAACTGTTCGCGCACCAGCCCGTGAACGGTATCGACGATGCCCTCGGCCACGTCGGCAAAGGCGCCGCTCGCCTGCTGCGCCGCGACCGTGCCGGACAGGATGCGGGTGCCGATGAGAAACAGGCTCTCCTGGCCGAACAGCCGCAGGCGATCGAGAAATTCCTCGTAGGAGCCGGCCTCCTTGAGCGTCGCCGCGAGCCGCGCCGACAGTTCGCGCCGGTCCGGCATCGCGCCGAAGAAGCGCGGATCGATCAAGCCGTCGATCAATTGCGGCTGGCGCGCCAGCATGTCGGCAAGGCGCGGCGCGGCGCCGAGGATCAGCGCCACCAGCGCCACCAGGTCGCGGTGCTGGTTGAGTAACGCGATCAGCCGGCCGCCGCGCTGCAACGCCTGCAGGAAACGGTCGAACGCCATCACCGCGTCGTCGGGCTCTTCGGCGTGGGCCAGCCCTTCGACCAGCGCCTGCAGAAACTCACCGAACGCCTGCCTCGTCGCCTCGTTCCTCAGCGCGCGATAGTCGCCGCCGCTCCACTGGCCGACGCAGGCCGCAACCGCGCGCGGGTTCTTGAAACCGAGCGTCAGGAGATGTTCGAGCAGGCGCGGATCGTCGGCACCCGCGGAGAAATCGACCGCCGGCATCGTCATGGTGCCGGTCGGCTCGCCCTCGAACAGCCGGCTGTAATGGCGCTGCACGCAATTGAGCTCGGCCAAGAGATCGTCGGCGAACGCCGCGCGGCTGTCGTAGCCGAGGAAGCGCGCGATGCGCTCGATGCCCTCGGGCTCGTTCGGCAGCGAATGGGTCTGCTCGTCGGCGACCATCTGCAAACGGTGCTCGACGCGGCGCAAAAACCGATACGCCGTGGTCAGTTCGTCGCGCGCCTCGATGGTGATCCAACCGCTGGCCGCCAGCACGGCGAGCGCCTCCAGCGTCGGCCGCACCCGCAATTCGGGATGGCGTCCGCCGGCGATCAGCTGCTGGGTCTGGGCGAAAAATTCGATCTCGCGGATGCCGCCGCGGCCGACCTTGATGTTGTGGCCCTCGACCGCGATCTCGCCGTGCCCCTTGAACGCCTGCATCTGGCGCTTCATGTCGTGCACGTCGGTCAATGCCGCGAAGTCGAGATGGCGCCGCCACACGAACGGGGCGATCTCGCCGATCAGCCGCTCGCCGGCGGCCAGATCGCCGGCGCACGGCAGCGCCTTGATCATCGCGGCGCGCTCCCAGGTGCGCCCTTCGCGCTCGTAATAATCGAGCGCCGCGGCGATGGAGATCGCGACCGGCGTCGAGGCGGGGTCGGGCCGCAGCCTGAGATCGACGCGGAAGACGTAGCCGTCGGCGGTGCGGCTCTGCAACAGCCGCGCCATCGCCTGCGTCACGCGCACGAAGAACGGCGGCGCCTCGACGTCGGGCGCGAGCGTCGGCGCATCGAGCTCGTAGAACACGATCAGGTCGATGTCGCTGGAGTAGTTGAGTTCGTGCGCACCCATCTTGCCCATGGCGAGCACGATGAGCCCGCTGTCGTCCTCCGGGCGGTCCTTGGCCGCGGGCAACAGGCGGCCGCGCCCGACCTCCTGCATCAGCGCGTAACGCAGCGCCAGCCGCACCGCATGGATGGCGAGGTCGGTGACGGCGGCGGTGACCCGCATCACCGGCCAGACGCCGCCGATATCGCACAGCGCGATCAAGAGCGCCGCCTCCGCCTTCATCCGCCGCAACGCCGCCATGGCCTCGGCCTCGCCTTCGGCGGCGGCGACCTCCTCCGCTGCCGCCGCCAGCAATGCGGCAAGGTGCGCGTCCGGATCGCGCTCGAGCACGCGCGACAGCCGCGCCGGATCGCGGCGCATCAGGTCGAACAGGTAGGGGGAAAATTCGGCGACGCCGTCCAGCACCGCCTTCGCGGTCGGGAAACGCGCGCAAAGCCCGGCGATGGCGCGGGCGTCGCCTGGTGCGATCTCGCCGAGCCAGTCCGCCACCAGCCGCGCGCCGTCGCCCGCGACGGAGGGCCGGGGCGCCTCGCTCATGCGCGCCGCGGCGCCGGCCGTATCCGCCGTGTCGATCGCAGGCAGGGTCATGGCGCCTGTCTCGCACATCGCCGGGCGATCCGCAAAGGCGATCGGGCTATGCGGACGCCGCCGCCGGCGCCTCGGAGACGGCGGCGTGGCCGGCGGCCGGCAGCACCAGGCTGGCGCGCAGGCCGGGACGGTTGTCGTCGAGCCGCAATTCGCCGCCGTGCAGCGTCGCCACCGCCGCGGCCAGGCTCAGCCCCAGCCCCGAGCCCGGCCGGGTGCGGCTCGCCTCGAGCCGCACGAAGCGCTCCACCGCGCCGCCGCGCTCGGCCTCGGGGATGCCGGGGCCGTGGTCGGCGACGCCGAGGCGCACCGCGGCGCCGTCGCGGCCGGCCTCGATGAGGATCGCGAGCCCCTCCGGCTCTGCCGGCGCATCGGCGGCCGGCTCCGGCTTGCCGTACTTGATGGCGTTCTCCACCAGGTTGGCCAGCGCCTGGCTGACCAGTTCGCGGTTGCCGTGCAGGGTGGCGCTGTCGGCGCGGATGTCGAGCTTGAGGCCGTTGTCCTCGGCGAGCGGCTCGTAAAGTTCGTGGATGCCTTGCGCCACTTCGGCGATGTCGAAATCGGCCCAGCCATCGCGCGCCTGCCCGGCCTCCGCGCGCGCGATCATCAATAGCGCGTTGAAGGTGCGGATCAGCCCGTCGGATTCCTCGATGGTGCGTTCCAGCGCGGCGCGGTAGTCGTCCTCGGTCTTGGCGCCGGCCAGCGCCGCCTCGGCGCGGTTGCGCAGGCGCGTCAGCGGCGTCTTGAGGTCGTGGGCGATGTTGTCGGACACCTCCTTGAGGCCGGCCATCAGCGTCTCGATACGCTCAAGCATGCCGTTGAGGTTTTGCGCGAGGCGGTCGAGTTCGTCGCCGCTGCGCCCGACCGGCAGCCGCTCGGACAGGTCGCCGGCCATGATGCGCTGGGTGGCGCCGGTCATGGCATCGATCCGGCGCAGCACGCGGCGGCCGACGAACACGCCGCCGCCGATGCCGAGCACGACGACGACCAGCAGCGACCACTGCGCGGCGGAGGCGACGATGCGGAAGATGTGGCGCCGCTCCTCGAGGTCGCGCCCGACCAGCAGGTGGAAGCCGGAGCCGATCTCCGCCACGCGCGCCAGCGCGCGGTGATCGGCGTTGTCCTGGTCGTCAAGGCGGCGATAGACCACCTCCGACCAGCCGTCGGTGCCCATCACGCCGGGAGACAGGGAATCGATGTTGCCGGCGATCGCCTGCCCCGTCGGCGACATCAGGAGATAGAGGTTGGCGCCGGGGCGGATCGCGCGGTTCTCGACCGAGAGCACCAGCCCGCGCAAGCCGGAGCGCTCGTAGCGCTCGTTCAGTTCCTGAAACTCGGTCTGCACGGTCTGGGCGATCTGCTCGGTGATCATCCGCCGCGTGTTCCAGGCGAAGTAGCCAAGCAGTGATGCGGCAAACAGCGCGAACAGCAGCAGATAGACCAGCGTCAGGCGAAACGCCGTGGTGCGGATCAGTTTACCGAACGCCGTCACGGACCATGTATCCGGCGCCGCGAATGGTGTGCAGCAGCGGGCGCTCGAACCCCTTGTCGATCTTTGCACGCAGCCGCGAGATGTGCACGTCGATGACGTTGGTCT
>JBDHSY010000162.1:0-6678 GCA_039808405.1 Xanthobacteraceae bacterium | reverse complement strand
GAAGCGGCCCCTGCCGCCGCCCAGGCCGCCGCGACCGGCGGCGTCGCGCACGGCCAGCCTGCTGCGGCGCAATAGTCTTCTGTTTTCGGTCCTCGGTCCGCGCGTTGCCTCGACGCCGGTACGACCTTTGCCGCGATTGCGCCGGCCGCCTAAATCGGCACATGATGGCCGATAACATAATTCCATTCGGGAGGAACGTATGGGTACCAAGGTGTCAGCCCTGCTGCTCGGGGCGACGGTGGCGTTGACCGCCGCAAGCGGCGCGCTCGCTCAGGACAAGACGATCAAGATCGGCGTGCTCAACGACCAGTCGAGCCTCTATGCCGACCTGTCCGGCCCCGGATCGACGCTCGCCGCGCAGATGGCGGTCGAGGATTCCGGCATGACCGCCAAGGGCTGGAAGATCGACATCGTCGTCGGCGACCACCAGAACAAGCCGGACGTCGGCGTCAACATCGCGCGGCAGTGGTTCGACGTCGACAAGGTCGATGTGGTTGTCGACAATCCGACCTCCTCGGTCGCGCTCGCCGTCAACAACCTCGTGAGGGAGAAGAACAAGGTTCTGCTCAACTCCGGCGCCGGCACCTCCGACCTGACCAACAAGGCCTGTTCGCCCAACACGGTGCACTGGACCTACGACACCTACATGCTGGCGCACGGTACCGGCACGGCGCTGACCAAGAGCGGCGGCGACACCTGGTTCTTCCTGACCGCCGACTACGCGTTCGGCGCGGCGCTGGAGCGCGACACCTCCGACGCGGTGAAGGCGATCGGCGGCAAGGTGGTGGGCAGCGTCAAGCACCCGATCAACACCGCCGACTTCTCCTCGTTCCTGCTGCAGGCGCAGGCTTCCAAGGCCAAGGTCATCGGCCTCGCCAATGCCGGCGGCGACACCATCAACGCCATCAAGCAGGCCTCCGAGTTCGGCATCGTGGCGGGCGGCCAGAAGCTCGCCGGCCTGTTGATGTTCATCACCGATATCCACGCGCTCGGCCTGAAGGTCGCCAACGGCCTCAACCTGACCGAAAGCTTCTACTGGGACCTCAACGACAACACGCGCGCCTTCTCCAAGCGGTTCAACGAACGCTCCGCCAACAAGAGCATGCCGACGATGGTGCATGCCGGCGTCTATGCCGCGCTGCTGCACTACTTCAAGGCGCTCGACGCGCTCGGCGGCAATCCGCATGACGGCGTCAAGGTGGTCGAGAAGATGAAGTCGATGCCGACCGACGACATCCTGTTCGGCAAGGGCGAGATCGAGCCGAACGGCCGCAAGATTCATCCGGCCTACCTGTTCGAGGTCAAGAAGCCCGAGGAATCCAAGGGGCCGTGGGACTACTACAAGCTGGTCGCCACCATTCCCGCCGATCAGGCTTTTACCCCGCTCGCCAAGAGCACTTGTCCGCTGTTGAAGAAGTAAGCGACGCGGCCGTCCGGTGGCGAGCGTTCGCCGGACGGCCGCCGGATGCACGCTGCGGACGGCGTGCCGCGATAGACGCGCAAGCGCGTCTTGCGAGGGCTTTTCAATCGCGACAGACGGCCTCCCGATGCGCCTGGTCGCGGGGCGGGAGGATTGCGCCGGTCGCCAAATCGGTCAATGATGGTTGCCTATAAAACAACAAGGAGGAACGAATGCGCATCAAGGTGTCGGCCCTGCTGTGGGGGGCGGCCGTCGCGCTGACCGCGACGAGCGGCGCGCTTGCTCAGGACAAGACGGTCAAGATCGGCGTGCTGAACGACCAGTCCGGCCTTTACGCCGACGTGACCGGCCCCAATTCGGTGCTGGCGGCGCAGATGGCGGTGGAGGATTCGGGACTGACCGCCAAGGGCTGGAAGATCGACATCGTCGTCGGCGATCACCTGCACAAGCCCGATGTCGGCGTCAACATCGCGCGGCAGTGGTTCGATCGCGACAAGGTCGATGTCATCGTCGACGTGCCGACCTCCTCGGTCGGACTGGCCGTCAACAACGTCGTGAAGGAAAAGAACGGCGTCTACCTCAATTCGGGAACGGGCTCCTCGGACCTGACCAACAAGGCGTGCTCGCCGAACACCATCCACTGGGCCTACGACACCTATCTGCTCGCCAACGGCACCGGCAGCGCGGTGGTCAAGAGCGGCGGCGACACCTGGTTCTTCCTGACCGCCGACTATGCCTTCGGCACGGCGCTGGAGCGCGACACCACCGAGGCGCTCACCAAGCTCGGCGGCAAGGTGGTGGGCGGCGTCCGCCATCCGCTCAACACCGCCGACTTCTCCTCGTTCCTGCTGCAGGCGCAGGCTTCCAAGGCCAAGGTCATCGGCCTCGCCAATGCCGGCGGCGATACCATCAACGCCATCAAGCAGGCCTCCGAGTTCGGCATCGTCTCGGGCGGCCAGAAGCTCGCCGGCCTGTTGATGTTCATCACCGACATCCACTCGCTCGGGCTCAAGGTCGCCAACGGCCTGAACTTCACCGAGCCGTTCTACTGGGACCTCAACGACAACACCCGTGCCTTCTCCAAGCGGTTCCAGGAGCGCGCCAGGAACAAGAGCATGCCGACCACCGTGCATGCCGGCGTGTACGCTTCTCTCCTGCATTACTTCAAGGTGCTGGAGGCGATGGGCGGCAATTCGCACGACGGCCTGAAGATCGTCGAGAAGATGAAGGCGACACCGACCGACGACATCCTGTTCGGCAAGGGCGAGATCCAGCCCAACGGCCGCAAGATCCACCCGGCCTACCTGTTCGAGGTGAAGAAGCCCGAGGACTCCAAGGGACCGTGGGACTACTACAAGCTGGTCGCCACCATTCCCGCCGACCAGGCCTTTACGCCGCTCGACAAGAGCTCCTGTCCGCTCCTGAAGAAGTAGGCTGCCGAGAACGTGAAATGAAAACCGCCCGGCAGCGATGGGCTGCCGGGCGGCTTCGTTTCGGTCTGTATGATTTTACCGGCCGACGTTATCGAATGACGTGGACGGGGAGGGTGGTGTGGACCAGCACCTCCGAGGTCTGGCTGCCGAGCAAAAACTTGCTGACGCCGCGGCGGCCGTGCGACGACATCACGATCAGGTCGCAGCCCTTGCGCTTCGCGGTGCGGATGATCGCTTCCGCCGGGAATTCGTCGGTCTCGCGGTCGACCTCGACGGTGACGCCAAGCTCGGCCGCCTTCTTCATGATCGGCTCGGACAGCTTTTTCACCTCTTCGTCCATCTGGTGCTCGTACAGGCCGATCGGGTTGTCCATTCCGCCCTGCACGGCGGCCTGCAACGCGGTGGAGGACAGCGGTTCGGTGACGGTCAGGACGGTCACCTTGGCGCCGAGCGGCTTGGCGAGCGCCAGCCCGTGCTCGACGCCCTTATTGGCGAGTTCCGAGCCGTCCGTGGCGATCAGGATATGCTTGTACATGGCTTTCTCCAGTCACGATGCGGGGACGCCCGCCGCTTGCGGCGCGGGCATGAGGCGGCAACGGCCATGGTGGCCGGTGAAACGATGCAATGGCAAGCCGTCCTGGCGCTTAGCCGACGAGCCGCGCGGCCGGCTGCTCGCGTCTGAGCGCGTTGAGCGTCAGGGTGTTCGGACAGTAGTCCTTGTAGGCCTGGCGGGCGGTGCCGTCGTCGAGATGGTCGCGGCAGAGGCTGCGCGCGACGCATTCCGAGCAGACCACGCTCATGTCGCGGAAAACCGCCGGATAGGTGCGCTTGACCCGGCCGACATCGAGCGCCAGCGTGCCCATCAGCTGCTCCAGTTCGTCCTCGCGGTAAGTGCCCTGCGCCGAAAGGATTTCGAGCGTGGCCCGGTCGACCCCGGTGTCGCGCGCCAGCTCGTCGCGCTGCGCCGGATCGAGCGCATTGAATTCACGCACTGAAATCTGGCGCGAGCGCCATTTCTTCCATAGGTCCGAGACGGTCATGGCTGCCTCCGGCTTTCGATGCCCTAGTCTGCCCTCAACCGGGAAACCGGTTGTTGATCCAGCGCAACTTTCGCGCGGGGGAAGGCGGGCACGGCCACCGGCCTAGGCCGAGCCGGGAAGCCGCAGTTCGACGCGAAGTCCGCCCAGTTGCGACCGATTCAGGGTGAGCGAACCGGCATATAGCTCGGCGAGTTCGCTGGTGATCGACAGGCCGAACCCGAAGCCCGGCGAGCGTTCGTCGAGCCGTCGGCCGGCTTGCATCGCAAGCGACATCTGCTGGGGGGAAAGCCCCGGACCATCGTCTTCGACGACGAGGATAACGCTCCGACCGTCTTCGTTCGAACTGAGCGCGACCCTGCCGCGGCACCAGACGAACGCATTCTCCAGCACGTTGCCGAGCATCTCGTCGACGTCCTGCGGCTCGCACGCCACCGCAAGTCCCGGCGGAATGTCGTTGACGAAGGCGACCTCCTTGTGGGCGTTCACCTTGCCGAGAACCAGAGCGAGATCGTCTGCGCGCGATGCGATCGCCGTTCTCGCCCGCAGCGGACCACCGAGCGCGGCCGACCGTGCCCGCCCCAGGTGATGACGGATACGGCGGTCCATCAGGACGACGAGGTCATGCAGGTCTTCGGAGCTGGCCGTCTGCTTCTGCAGGGACACGGCCAGGGTTGCCATCGGCGTCTTCAGGCCGTGCGCCAGATTGGAGACGTGCTTTCGTGCGCGGTCGAGATTGGCCGCGTTCTGGCTCAGCAGCGCGTTGAGCTCGTCCGCCAGCGGCTGTACTTCGCTCGGCTGCGCCTCCGGCACCTTGTCGCGAAGCCCCGACCGGACCTCGGCGACCGCCCGGCGAAGTCGCTCCAGCGGCCACAATCCAAGACGAATCTGGATCAGCATGGCGCCGATCAACGCGATGCCGAGCACGCCGAGCGACAGAGCCAGCGTGCGCATCGCCTCCCAGAGCGGGCCCATCACCGCCTCTCGCGGCGAGGACGCCACGATGGTGGCCGGGCCCGCCGGTGTCGACACGGTCAGAATGCGGAAATGAAGCGTGCGGCCGTCGGGCCCCGGGCCGTCGGCTGGCGCCGGACGCCTCCGCGGAAGGAAATCGTCTTCCGCCCGAGGCGGCGGGGGTGGAGGCGGTGGCGCGCCGCTGATATCGGGATGTGTCAGGTCCGCGCCGTCAAGCGAGCGGGAGCGCAAGACGTTGTTCGGACCCGATATCTGCCAATACCAGCCATGCCGGCGCAGGTCGAAAGGCGGTCCGTCGGCCGAGCCTGCAAGACGCAGGTGGCCGCTGCCGTCGACCTCGAGCATGGACGACAGAAAAAGGATCTGGGCATCGAGCCTTTGGTCGATCTGCCCCTGTACGAAACGATGCAGGACGAAGGCGATCAGGACCGCGGCGACGACCAGCGCCGCTGCGATGAACACGCCGGCGCCGATCATGAGGCGCTGGCCGAGCGATGCGTTCCGGCTGATCATTGCGCGCCCGAGTTGAGCTTGTAGCCGCGGCCCCGTTCGGTTTCGATCAGCGTCCTGCCGATCTTGCGACGCAGCCTCGCGACGATCACTTCGATGGAATTCGAATCCGTGCCGGTGTCGCCCTCGTAGACTTTCTCGGACAGCAGGCCGCGCTCGACCACGGTGTCCTTGCGCAGGATGAGACATTCCAGGACGCGCCATTCCAGCGCGGTCAGTTTCAACGGCAATCCGTCGAGCTCGAAGACGCCGGTCTGCGTCTCGAAGCTTAAGGGTCCGCAGGAAATGCGCGGCGCGCCATGCCCGGAGGCGCGACGGACGAGCGCACGCAGGCGCATGACCAGTTCCTCGATCCGGAAGGGTTTTGTCAGATAGTCGTCCGCGCCCGCCTTGAAGCCATCGACCTTGTCGGTCCAGCCGTCGCGCGCGGTCAGGATCAGCACCGGCAGATGCCGCCCATGCTTGCGCCAGCCGCGCAGAACATCGACGCCGGGGCACCTTGGGCAGCCCGAGATCCAGCACTGCGGCATCGTAGGATTCCGTCTCGCCGAGGTGCAGCCCGTCCTCGCCGTTCGCGGCGATATCGACCGCAAAATGCTCCTCGCGCAACGCCTGGGCGATTTCCTGCGCGAGCCGGCGATCGTCTTCGACGAGAAGGATTTTCATGCGGCCTGGACCTCGCACGCGGCCTATTCCCGGAACCTTAACCCAAACTGAACGGAACGGTTCAGGTCGGATTGGGGCCGGTGCCCTAAGCTCGCCGCGTTGCAATCGAACGAGGAGGACTTTCCGATGGCCGAAACCGTTTCATCCGAGAATCCAAGCCCGCCCCCGTCGCGTTGGCAAGGCAGCCGCGCAGCCTGCTGGCGGGGGCCGCGCTCGCCGTGCTCATTGCCGGCGCGGCCGCAGGCGCCGGCGGCGTCAAGCTGGCCCAGCACTGGCAACCGCAGAGCGTGATGCTGCTTCAGCCGACGGCCATCACCAGGCTGGAAGCTGGAAAATCAGCCGCCGTGAAAGGAAGCGTCGCCGAGATCTTCGGCAACAAGTTCATTCTCGACGACGGAACGGGTCGCGCCCTGATCGATCTCGGGCCGCGCGGCGAGAATGCCGACGCCGTCGTCAAGGGAGAGACCGTGACCGTTCAGGGCAGGTTCGACCGGGGGATCGTGCGCGCCCGGATCGTCTCGCATGCCGACGGCCGCAACGACGCCTTCGATGCGCCGCCGCCTGATGCGCCGCCTCCGCCCGGACCGCCGCCGGCGCGTGCCGACGTCCCGCCACCGCCGCCGCCCGGCGCGCCACC
>JBDHSY010000161.1:0-6735 GCA_039808405.1 Xanthobacteraceae bacterium | reverse complement strand
GTGAGGATAGCGCGGCCGCCTATCTCGACGAGGTGCGCGAGGACGATCCCGTCTATACCACCGCCGGCCTGTGCCACCCCGGCATGTTGCAGCGGATGATGAACCAGGTGCTGATCGAGAACGCCGTTCTGGGCCCGTGGATTCATGTCGGCAGCAGGATGCAGCTGTTGGCCGAGGCGCATCTCGGCGACGTGCTGACCGCGCGCGCCAAGGTGATCGACAACTACGAGCGCAAGGGCCATCGCTTCGTCGAGCTCGATGCGCTGATCGTCGCCGGCGGCGACGTGCCGGTGGCGAAATGCTGGCACCTGGCGATCTGGCAGTTGCGCGAGCCCGCGGCGGCCTGAGGCGCTCAGACGTGCTCCGCGCGCGCGTCGCGGATGGCGCGCCACACCCGCTCCGACGTCAGCGGCATGTCGAGGTGGCGGATGCCATAGCCCGACAGCGCGTCGATCACGGCGTTGGCGAGCGAGGCGAGGCTGCCGGCGCAGCCGGCCTCGCCGCAGCCCTTGACGCCGAGCGGATTGGAGGTGGCCGGCGAAGGCTGGTCGACGACCTGAAAGCTCGGCACGTCGTCGGCGCGCGGCAGCGCGTAGTCCATCAGCGAGCCGGTGATCGGCTGGCCGTCGTCGTCGTAGCGCATCTCCTCCATCAGCGCCTGGCCGATCCCTTGCGCGACGCCGCCGTGCAACTGGCCCGCGACGATCATCGGGTTGATGACGGTGCCGAAATCGTTGACGCAGGTGTAGCCGGCCACGCACACGTCGCCGGTCGCCGGATCGACCTCGACCTCGGCGATATGGCAGCCGTTGGGAAAGGCCGACGGGATGCCCTTCGCGGTATGATCGACGTCGAGCGCGCCCGGCCGCTGCCGCGCCAGGTCCATGATGCCGATGCCGCGGTCGGTGCCGGCGATCATGAAACGGCCGTCGGCGAACTCGATATCGGCTTCGGCTGCTTCGAGAAGCTCGGCGGCGGCGGCCTTGCCTCTGGCGATCACCAGGTCGGCCGCTTCGACGATGGCCGTGCCGCTCGCCATGATCGAGCGCGAGCCGCCGGTGCCGTTGCCGGTGTGAACGAGATCGCTGTCGTTCTGCTCCAGCCGGATCGCGTCGAACGGCACGCCGAGCCGTTGGCCGAGCACCTGCGCGAACGGGGTGGCGTGGCCCTGGCCGAAGTCGAGCGTGCCGGTGGTGATCGTCACCCGGCCGCCGTCGTCGAACGTGACCTTGCCGAGTTCGGCGCCGCCGGCGGTGACTTCGAGATAGCAGCCGACCGCGATGCCGCGCAGAAGGCCGCGGCGCTCGCTCTCGCGCTCGCGCGCGGCGATGCCCGCCTCGTCGGCGAGCGCCAGCGCGCGGTCGAGCACGGCCGGGAAGTTGCCGCTGTCGTAGGTCAGCCGGTCGGCGGCCGCGTAGGGCATTTCCTGCGGGCCGATCAGGTTGCGGCGGCGCAGGGCCACCCGGTCGATGCCCATCTCGGCTGCCGCAAGGTCGACCAGCCGCTCCATGAAGTAGTTGGCTTCGGGCCGGCCGGCGCCGCGATAGGCGCCGAGGAAGCTGGTGTTGGTCAGCACGCAGCGGATATCGATCTCGATCAGCGGCGTGCGGTAGACGCTTGCGATGTTCTTGCCGATGTTGGTGGCGAGCGGGATCGGCGCGACGCCGGCGAGATAGGCGCCGATGTTGCCGTAGCCGGTGACGCGCACCGCGAGGAAGGTGCCCTCGGCATCGAGCGCGAGCTCCGCGCGCACCGTCTGGGCGCGGCCGTGGCTGTCGGACAAAAAACTGGTCGAGCGCTCGTCGAGCCATTTGACCGGCCGCCCCAGCGCCCTCGCGGCATGCAAAATGCACAGATATTCGGGAAAGCTCGCGTTCTTCATGCCGAACGAGCCGCCGACCTGCGCGGTGACGAGCCGCACCTTGTCGCGCGGCACGTTGAGCAGCGTGGCCAGCGCGTCGCGATTGCCCGCCACCCCTTGCGTCGGCGCGTACAGGGTGAAGCGGCCGCCCGTCGCGTCGTAGGCGGCGACGCCGACGCGCGGCTCCATCGGCACCACGGCGACGCGGTTGTTGACGAGGTCGATGCGGGCGACATGGGCGGCCTCGGCAAAGGCCCGCTCGACCGCGGCGGTGTCGCCGGAGTGGTAGTGCAGCGGCGTGTTGTTCGGGATGTGGTCGTAGAGCCGGGGTGCGCCGGGGGCCGCCGCGGCCTCGGGCTCGGTGACGGCCGGTAGCGGGGCGATCTCGACGTTCACCGCTTCGGCGGCGTCGCGCGCCTGGGCCAGCGTCTCGGCCACGACGATCGCGACCGGATCGCCGACGAAGCGCACCTTGTCGGTTGCGAGCGCCGGACGGTCGGTCTGCAGCATCTTTGAGCCGTCGGCGTTCTTGATCGGCAGCGGCGAGTTGAGCCGGCCATAGCCCTCCCTGGCGAGGTCCGCGCCGGTCCACAGCCCGAGCACGCCCGGCATCGCCCGCGCGGCGGTGGTGTCGATCGCCTCGATCACGCCATGGGCGTGGCTGCTGCGCACGATCCATGCATAGGCCTGGCCCGGCAGGTTGACGTCGTCGGTGTAGCGGCCGCCGCCGCGCAACAGCCGGTCGTCCTCCTTGCGGCGGACAGGCTGGCCTATGCCGAACTTTTGCAGCGCGAAATCGCGCTCGGCGGAGGGCGGGAAAGGAAAATCCTGCATGATCTACGTCCGGCGGGCCGGTGCCCGTCTGTACCGGAATTCGGAATTGTCGCCGTCAAATAGGTGAAGGAAGCTGCCGCGGCAACCGCCGGTGAAGTCCGGGGGAGGTTGCCGGGCGGTTGCGCAGACCTTTTGCCGGCTGATAAACTTTGCGTGACAACAACGGTCGCGGCCGGTTTCAGGCGGGCCGGCGGAAGGGCGGGTACGATGAGCGAGGGTCTACGGCTGCGGCGGGGGCCGCCCCGGATGGCGCCGGCGGCGCCCGGTGGCGCGCGGCCGACGGCCGTGCCGGCCGTCAGCACCTATGCCGCGCTCGACCTCGGCACCAACAACTGCCGGCTCCTGATCGCCCGGCCGCACGGCGCCGGCTTCCGCGTGATCGATTCGTTCTCGCGGATCGTGCGGCTCGGCGAGGGGATTTCGGCGACGGGCCGCATCAGCGAGGCGGCCATCGACCGCACCATTGCCGCGCTCGCCATCTGCCGCAGCAAGATCGACCTGCGCAACGCCAACCGGCTGCGGCTGGTGGCCACCGAAGCCTGCCGGCAGGCCGCCAACGGCGAGGTGTTTTGCGCCCGCGTGGTGCGCGAGGCCGGCATCCGCCTCGAGGTCATCAACCGCGAGAACGAGGCGACGCTGGCGATGATCGGCTGCACGCCGCTGGTCGATGACGGCGCGCGCGGCGCCATCTTGTTCGACATCGGCGGGGGCTCGACCGAGGTGGTGCGGATCGAACGCCAAGCCGATGGCCGCCTGCGGATGCGGGGCTGGACCTCGCTGCCGTTCGGGGTGGTGACGCTGGCCGAGCGCTTCGGCGGCCGCGAGGTGTCGCAGCAGGTCTATGACCGCATGGTGGCGGAGGTGGCGCGCCACCTGGCGCCGTTCGTCGCCCGTCACGGCGATGCGCTCGACGGCCTGCACCTGATCGGCACGTCTGGGACGGTGACGACGATCGCCGGCATCCATCTCAACCTGCCGCGCTACGACCGCCGCCGCGTCGACGGGCTGTGGATGGAGAACGCCGAGATTTCCGCGACCGTCGCGCGGCTGCTCGGCATGAGCTACACCGAGCGCGCCGACAGCCACTGCATCCGGCGCGAGCGCGCCGATCTGGTGTTGCCGGTCTGCGCCATCCTCGATGCGATCCGCCACGCCTTTCCGCTGCCGCGGCTGCGCATCGCCGACCGTGGCCTGCGCGAGGGCATGCTGGTGGAAATGATGCGCGAGGACGGGGCGCTGGCGGCGAGGTGATGTCCATCGCTGCCGAGGTGTGGTAAGCGGCGGCCGTTCCAACCGGATCGCGATGGATCGATGACGAAAGACTCGAGCGGCCGCCTGCACGTCACCGTCAAGACCGGCGGCAAGCGCAAGCTGTCGTCAAAACTCTGGCTGGAGCGGCAGCTCAACGATCCGTATGTCGCCCAGGCGCGGCGCGAAGGCTATCGCTCGCGCGCCGCCTACAAGCTGATCGAGATCGACGACAAGCACCGCCTCCTGAAGCCCGGTCACGTCGTGGTCGATCTCGGCGCGGCGCCCGGTGGCTGGAGCCAGGTTGCGGCCAGGCGCGTCGGCGCGCTTGCGGGTAAGGGCAAGGTGGTCGCCATCGACCTGTTGGAGATGCCGGAAATCCCCGGCGTCACCTTCGCGCAGCTCGATTTCATGGACGAGCGCGCGCCGGAGGCATTGCGCGCCATGATCGGCGGCGCCGGCGTGGACGTGGTGCTGTCCGACATGGCGGCCAACACCACCGGCCACCGCAAGACCGATCAGCTGCGCATCGTCGGCCTCGTCGAGGCGGCGGCGATGTTCGCCGCCGAGGTGCTGAAGCCCGGCGGCGCGTTCGTGGCAAAAGTGTTCCAGAGCGGGGCGGATGCGGAGCTGCTGGCTGGCCTCAAGCGCGACTACGCCACCGTGAAGCACGTCAAGCCGGCGGCGAGCCGGCAGGATTCCTCCGAGCGCTACCTGCTGGCCATGGGGTTTCGCGGGACGGCGTGAGGGTCACACCCCGCGCAGCACGATCACCGTCGGCACCTTGGGCAGGGCGCCCGACGAGATGCGGAACGAGGGCTCGGGGCGCCGGTCGATGGCGAACTGGCCGCGCAGGCGGTCGAGCAGGTCCGCCAGCGGCGTGCCGAAGCGGTGCATCGGCAGCACGATCGAGGAGCGCAGCCGCCGCACGATATCCGACATGCCGGCGAGCGACATGGTGTAGGTGCCGTCGATCGGCACCATGACGATGTCGAGCCGGCCGATGGCGGCGATGTGGCTGTCGTCGAGCGGGTGGTGCAGATGGCCGAGATGGCCGATGCACAGGCCCGCCACCTCGAAGATGAAGATCGAGTTGCCGTTGGGGATCATCTCGGCGTCGGAACCGTAGCCGTAGAGCGTGCGGCGGATGTCGGTCGGCACGTTGCGGATGAACGCGTCGCCGACGCTCAGCGCGTGCTTCGCCGGCTCGCCGCCGTCGCCCCAGCCGTGCAGCACATGCGCGATGCGCGGATCGGGGTTGAGCGTGTAGTGCGTCGAATGGGCACGGTTCATGGTGACGACGTCGGGCAGGCCGCCGGTGTCGTAGGTGCCGGTATAGTCGGTGGCGATGCGCACGCCGTCCGGCGTCTCGATCACGTAAGTCGAATGCCCGGCGTAGCGGATCGTCACCTCGTCGGCTGCGGCGGCGGTGCGGACGCTGGCGTAGATCGCCCGTGGCAGAAGCTGCGCCATGGCGAGGCACCGGCTTGCCGGCGGCTTGTCGGCCTGCGCCCAGGCAGGCGTCGCGGCGGCGACGATGCTAGCGACGGCAAGGAACCAGAAACGGCGCAGCATGCGGGTCTCCGTTCGCTCAAAGCCCGCCAGCAAACCACGCCGTGGCGGCGGCGGCAATTGCCGGCGTTGCGTCAGCCGAGCTTCTGGTCGCGCGCCGTGACCGTCTCGGTGGCGGCGGTTTCCTCGGCCTCCGCCTCGCGCGGCGGTCTGGCTACCACCGCCTCGTGACCGGAGACCTGATGCCCGGCGTCGGCCGGCATCCGATAATAGAAATAGGCCGACAGCGCGGCAAAGACCGCGACGATGACGAAGGCGGGTCCGAACTGGTCGGCGTCGAGTTCGGTGGCGTGCCGCAGCGCCATGGTCGCCTCGACCGAGAACGCCCCGACCGCCACCCCCGCCGAGACCGCCAGCTGCTGGTTGACGCTGACCAGCGTGGTGGCGCGGCTCATCTTCGCCGGCTCGACGTCGGCATAGGCCAGCGTGTTGAGCGCGGTGAACTGCAGCGAGCGGAAGAAGCCGCCGACCAGCAGGATGATGACGATCAACAGAAGCGGCGTCGTCGCCGTGAACAGCGCGCAGGCGGCGAGGAAGACCGCGCTCACCACCGCGTTGACCATCATGATGTTGCGGAAGCCGAAGGCGCGGATGACGCGGGCGGCCAGCGCCTTCATGCCCATCGAGCCGACCGCCGAAGTAAAGGTGACGAGGCCGGAGTGGAACGGCGACAGCCCGAAGCCGAGCTGCATCAGGAGCGGCAGCAGGAACGGCAGCGCGCCGATGCCGAGCCGGAACAGGAAGCCGCCGAGAATGCTGGCATACATCGTCGGCAGCCGCATCAGCGAGAAATCGAGCACCGGGCTGTCGGTCAGCCGGGCGTGGCGGACATAGAGCGCGGTGAAGATCGCGCCGCCGCCGATCAGCGCGACCACGCCCTGCCACGGCACCAGGCCGAGCCCGGCGACCGACAGCCCGAACGCCATGCCGCCGAGCCCGAGCCCGGCCAGCAGCATGCCGACGAGGTCGAAGCGGTCCGGATGGTCGCTGCGGATCGGGTCGATGTAGCGCTGCGCCATGACGATCCCGACCAGCCCGATCGGGATGTTGATCAGGAAGATCCAGTGCCAGGAGAAATAGGTGGTGATGAAACCGCCGAGCGGCGGCCCGACCACCGGGCCGATCAGGGCCGGCACCGTCACCCACGCCATGGCGTTGACCAGCGCGCTCTTGTCGATGGAGCGCAGCAGCACCAGCCGGCCGACCGGCGTCATCATCGC
>JBDHSY010000160.1:0-6798 GCA_039808405.1 Xanthobacteraceae bacterium | reverse complement strand
GCCCTCGAACGGCGCATACGACACGCTGGGCAGCATGCCGGTGAAGTCCGGCGCCTGCTGACGGTCGCGCAACACGGCCCACAGGCCGGCATGGATAATGGAGACCAGCACCACTACGGCGAGGACCGCACGCATCGCGACCAACCCTTAAACCCCCGCGCGCCTGTCGTGGATGGACATCCGACCGGATCCGGTCCCTCGCCGGGCCGGGCCCGCGCCGCGACAAGCGCTCCGCGGCAGCCGCAAACGTGCCGGGGGCGAGGCAGCGGACCTGTCCCGAAGGTCCAGCCCCGCTGGCCGTCGCGCGAGCATATCCGGATCGCGTCCTTTCACAACAGGCATGACTCTCTTGAGAAGCAAGCGGATGGCATTTTCAGGGCGCCGTTTGCGAGGGCGCCGGATCGTCAACGGACGGCGCCGGCCAATCGTTCCCCGGGTGCCCTTGCGTATTACTTCGGCGGGCCGCTGCTGCCGGTCGGGGCCGGCTGCGGCGCGCCCGAATTGGCGGCGGGCGGCGGCGTCGGGCCTGCCGGTGCCGCGGCCGCGGCGGCTGGCGGCTGGGCATTGGTGTTGATCCAGCAGGCGTGAACGCGGCTGCTCAGGCTTTCCGGCACCTTCGGGTCGATGGCGCCGAAACGGACAAGGCAGCGAAACGCCGCCTGGATGTGGCCGCCGGGGCAGCCGAAGCGGTCATAGAGGTCGAGATGGCGGAAGGCGGTGTCGAGATCGTCGCGCCACATCAGCGACACCACGCGGCGGCCGAGCCAGACGCATTCGGGGTTGCCGGCCGGTCCGTTGATGGCCTGCTGGGCCTCGACGAACTCGCTGACCTTGCGCTGGCTGTCGCGGGCCGCGCCCTCGGCCGGGGCCTGCGGGTTGGCCGGCGCCGCCTTCTGCTGCTGGTCCTGCGCCCTGAGATCGCCGCTCTGGGCGATCGCCGCCCCGATCCCGATCAGCAGCGCTGCGCCCGGCACAGCGATGCAACGTAGTACCGAATTCCACACCCCATACATCAAGCGCCGCATGATGACCCCGATCATTGCCGACCAGCCGTCGGCCGGCCCGTGCCAGGGCAACGTTGTCCCCAACGTTGGTCCCATTGTCTGATGCCGGCCAAATTCGTTCCCAATGCGGCGGCGACGTCGATCCGCCGCAGCCGATTGCCATGGCGGACATTTTTGGTTTTGTCCAGCGCGCTCGTGCGGCCCGGCGCCGGGCCTTTGCGCCGCGCCCTGCCAAAGGTCACGGATGCGCGAGGGAGCACCCGCAAGGGTTGGCAGACCGGCCGCGACCGGATATTCGGCAGCAGCCCGCAGTTGCCTTCGGAATGCCCTACAAGACTGCCTTTTGGAGACGTTTCTGTGTACGGGCGGTGAACGGCGGCGGCCAATGGCCGATCCGCGGTTGATCGCCCGGGCGAAACTCGAAAAGAAAGAGACGTCTTTCCCGAACGGTTGGAGACATCCCTATTTCGGTCCGCACGCCGCTGGCGCTCCTTTTCGTCTCGCTCTGCGCGATCGTCGCGGTGTGGTGGTGGATCGCCATGCCGGTCGATCTCGTGCGCGCGCCGATCAGCCCGACCGCCAAGCTCGAATGCGTGTCCTATGCGCCGTTCCGCGGCGACCAGTCGCCGCAGATGGCGAGCCTCGTGGTGCCGCCGTCGCAGATCGCCGACGACCTTGCGCAGCTCGCCACCATCTCGAAATGCGTGCGCACCTACGCGGTGGACAACGGTCTCGACAGGGTGCCGGAACTGGCCGCGAAGGTCGGGCTCAAGGTGATGCTCGGGGTGTGGATCAGCGGCGACCGGGCCAAGAACGCCCAGCAGATCGCCACCGCCGCTGTCCTGGCCGACCGGTACCCGGAGGTGATCTCGGCGGTGGTCGTCGGCAACGAGGTGCTGCTGCGCGGCGAGATGACGCCGGGCGACCTCGTCGCCGCCATCGGCGCCCTCAAGGCGCAGGTCCGCGTGCCGGTGACCTACGCCGATGTCTGGGAGTTCTGGCTGCGCTATCGCGAGGTGGTGCGCGCGGTCGATTTCATCACCATCCACATCCTGCCGTTCTGGGAGGATTTTCCGGTCAAGGCGAGCCGCGCGGCGGTGCATGTCGATGCCATCCGCAAGCGCATGGTGGCGGCGTTCCCCGACAAGGAGATCTTCATCGGCGAGACCGGCTGGCCGAGCGCCGGGCGGATGCGCGAGGGCGCGCTGCCGTCGCGTACCAATCAGGCCCGCGTGGTCGCCGAAATCCTCGACCTCGCCGCCCGCGAGAATTTTCGCGTCAACCTGATCGAGGCCTACGACCAGCCCTGGAAGCGGCGCTGGGAGGGCACCGTCGGCGGCTACTGGGGCCTGTTCGACGCCGACCATCGCAGCCTGAAATATCCGGCCGGCGTCGCCGTCAGCAACTTTCCGTTCTGGCGCTGGCAGATGGGGGCGGGGCTGGCCTATTGCCTTCTGGTGTTCACGGTGGCGTGGCGCTCGCTGCGGCGCCGGCCATGGTCGCCACGGCCTTCGGCGTGGCTGGCGGTGGCGGTCTCCGCCACGGTCGGCGGCGCGCTGGTCGGCCTCACCATCGAGAAAATGGCGGTCGAAAGTCTCGGGGTGGGCGGCTGGCTGCACTGGGGCGCGCTCGGCGTGGCCGCGGTGGCAGCGCCCTTGTTCGCCGCGCAGGCCTTGATGCGCGGGCGGCCGCTGCCGGCCTTTGTCGATCTCATCGGCCCGGCGCCGGGACGGCGGCGCTCGCTGCGCGCCTATGCGCTCGGTGCCACCTTGCTGGTGACCACGCTGATTGCCGCCGAGACCGCGCTCGGCTTCGTGTTCGATCCGCGCTACCGCGATTTTCCCTTCGCCGCGCTGTCGATGGCGGTGGTGCCGCTGTTCTGTCTGACGTGGCTCAACCGCCCGCATGACGGCGAGCGGCCGATGGCGGAATCGGTGTTTGCCGGGCTGTTGGCGCTGTCGGCGGTCTATATCGGCTTCAACGAGGGCGGCGCCAACTGGCAATCGCTGTGGACCTGCGCGCTGTACCTGTTGCTGGCGCTCACGCTGTGGCGGGCGCGGGCCGCGCAAAGCCGAGGATGAGCAGGCCGATCGCGAGCCCCGACAGCACGACGTTGTAGAGCACGATGCCGAAGCACGCCGCGATCAGCGCTCCGGTCAGGGTCACGATCGACGGCCGGATGACGTGCAGCGCCGCAATGACCAGCGCCGTGGTGCCGAACACCGAGTTCTTGAACAGCGCCATCACCAATAGCCGCGTCTTGCACAGCATGGTCGGCAATCCGGCCTCGCAGGCCAGCGCGACTTGCGAGAACTCCAGCGCCAGATAGCGCAGATAGAGCGCGTAGCCGAGCGAGAGAAAGCCGACGATCAGCACCCACTGCACCTGCCGGGCGCTGAGGAGGAACGGCGTCTTGATCTTGGCCGGGGGCGTCGTGGTCAGGGTCATGGCTGTTGTTTATCCATTGCGACGGGGCGCGTGCAAGTCCGGGCCGTCTACTGACGCGGCGCGGCGGCCGCCGGTTCCGCCGCCCTTGGCGGCGTCCGGCGGGCGTGGCTTGCGGCTTCGGCCTTTGCCTCGGTCAGTTCCAGGCGCTGGCCGTCGAACACCGCCGGCGTGCAGGGTCGCTTTGCCGTGGCCACCGTCGCGCACAGCCGCGCCGCATCGGCCGCATCGCGCAACGGACCGGCGAGCAGGCGGAATTCGACCCGGCCGCCCGGCCGTTCGCGCACTGCAAGGGCAGGCGACAGGAGCGCAAGTTCGTCCTTGTGGGTCTTGAGAACGACGGCCCACAGCCGGCGCAGGCCGTTGACGGTCGCGGCGGCGCCGAGGTCGATGCCGAATTCGGTGTGGCCGACCGGTATGGCCGGCGCGGCCGGATCGGTCGCGGCCATCGTCCAGGGATCGGGGCTGACCGGCGTGGCCGTTGGTTCGGTTTTGGCCTCGGTTTTGATCTCGGGCTCGGCCTTTGCGTCAGCCTTCGCTTCGGCCGGGGCTGCCGCGAGCACCGCCGCCACACGGTCGGTCGGCGGGCGCGCCGCGTCGGTCTTGGCAATCGTCGAGCCTGAAATGCTGCCGGTCGCGACATCGGCCTCGTGTTCCAGCGCCGTCACCCGCGCGAACAGCCGGTCGCGGTCGCGGTTGAGCGTGTCGAGAGCGGCCGAGAGCCGCTTGAGTTCGCGGCCGGTCTCCTCCGCCGCCTGTTGCAGCGTCTGTGCCTGGCGAGCCAGCGCATCCGCAGTCTGCGTGGCGCTGCGCGATCCCGTCGCAGCCTGAACGGCGAGCACCGCGATCGTCACCGCCGCGGCCGCGCCGGTGCCCCATGCCGCGAACCGCACCAAAAGGCGCCGGCGCGGGCTGGCCTGCGGCGAAGTCGCGCCGCCCGGCACCGAGACCGGCTCGGGGGCAGGAGAGGCCGCGCTCTGCCCGTTGCTCATCCGCCTGTGACCCCGTCTCCGCGCCGCCCGAATCGTCTCCGAAAGAGTAGAGCATGGGCGGCCAAAGCGAGAGCCGGTTTGTCCGTCGCAGACGGCATGGTAAGAACCGGCGCGCCGCTCTGGCGAATCCGCGGCGGCACCCGTACGGATTGATTTAATATATCAATATATCGCAATAAGGCTCTGAATGTCTTCGCGAACATGCCTGACGATCGTGCTTGCCGCCGGTGAAGGCACGCGCATGCGCTCACGCCTGCCCAAGGTGCTGCATCCGATCGCGGGCGAGCCGATGCTGGCGCATGTGCTACGGGCCGCCTCAGGCGACGGCGCCCGCCTTGCGGTGGTGATCGGCCCCGATCACGAGCCGGTCGCCAAAGTGGTGCGGCAGATGCGGGCCGATGCCGGCATTTTCGTGCAAACCGAGCGGCTCGGCACGGCGCACGCCGTGCTGGCGGCCCGCGCCGCGCTGGCCGAGGGCGCCGACGATGTCGTGGTCGCGTTCGGCGACACGCCGCTGATTACCGCCGACACCTTCTCCCGCCTGCGCGCGGCGCTGGCGGCGGGCGCGGCGCTCGCGGTGCTCGGCTTTCGTGCCGCCGATCCGACCGGCTACGGCCGGCTGATCGTCGCCGACGGCCGCTTGCAGGCGATCCGCGAGCATGCCGACGCGAGCCGCGCCGAACGCGCCATCGACCTCTGCAATGCCGGCGTGATGGCCTTTGCCGGCCGCGAGGCGCTCGCCGTGCTGGAGCGGATCGGCAACGCCAACAGCAAGGGCGAATACTATCTCACCGATGCCGTCGGGATCGTGCGCGCGATGGGGCGCGAGGCGGTGGTGGTCGAGGCCGACGAGGACGAGGTGCGCGGCATCAACACCAAGGCGCAACTGGCCGAGGCCGAAGGGGTGATGCAGAGCCGCCTGCGGGCCGCGGCCCTTGCGGCCGGGGTCACGCTGGTCGCGCCGGACACGGTGTTTCTGGCCGCCGATACCGCGTTCGGGCACGACGTGGTGGTCGAGCCCTATGTGGTGTTCGGGCCAAAGGTGTCGGTCGACGACGGCGCGGTGATCCACGCCTTCTCGCACCTGGCCGAAGCCCGCATCGGCGCCGGCGCGTCGGTCGGCCCCTATGCGCGGCTGCGGCCCGGCACCGTGCTGGCCGAGGGCGCGCGCATCGGCAACTTCGTGGAGACCAAGGCGGCGGCCATCGACGCCGGCGCTAAGGTCAACCATCTCACCTACATCGGCGACGCCCATATCGGCGCAAAGGCCAATATCGGCGCCGGCACCATCACCTGCAATTACGACGGCTACGACAAATACCGCACCGAGATCGGCGCCGGCGCCTTCATCGGCTCGAACTCCTCGCTGGTGGCGCCGGTGACGGTGGGGGCGGGCGCCTATGTCGGCTCCGGCTCGGTGGTCACCGAAAACATTCCCGACGACGCGCTCCGCGTCGAGCGCAACGCGCAGGCGACGCGGCCCGGCTGGGCTAAACGGTTCCGCGAGCGCAAGGAGGCGGACCATGCCGACCGGCGCAAACCCAAGGGCTGAGCCGCCGGCTTTCAACGCGGTTCGCGCTTTCACGCAGTTTGACAAGGCATTCGCTTAACGCTGTCGCAATCCGCAACAATTATTGAGTCCGTATCGCCCGCCTGTCGCTCTAGACAGGGGCCAACCCGTCCGACTGAACGAGAGCAAAAACCCGCATGTGCGGCATCATCGGCATTCTGGGGCGCGAGCCGGTTGCGGAGCAGCTGGTCGAATCCCTCAAGCGGCTGGAATATCGCGGCTACGATTCCGCAGGCATCGCCACGCTCGAACAGGGCGTGCTGGCGCGCTGCCGCGCCGAGGGCAAGCTGAAAAATCTGGAGGCGCGGCTGCGCGCAGCGCCGCTGGCCGGCCTGACCGGCATCGGCCACACCCGCTGGGCCACGCACGGCAAGCCGACCGAGACCAACGCCCACCCGCACGCCACCGAGCGCGTCGCCGTGGTCCATAACGGCATCATCGAGAATTTCCGCGAGCTGCGCGACGCGCTGACGGCGCAGGGCACGACCTTCCGCACCGAAACCGACACGGAAGTGGTGCTGCATCTGGTCGACGGCTATCTGCAACAGGGGCTGTCGCCGACCGATGCGGTCAAGGCGGCGCTGCCGCAGCTTCACGGCGCCTTCGCGCTGGCCTTCGTGTTCGCCGGCGAGGACGATCTGATGATCGGGGCGCGCCACGGCGCGCCGCTCGCGGTCGGCTACGGCGACGGCGAGATGTATCTCGGCTCCGACGCCATTGCGCTCGCGCCGTTCACCGACCGCATCAGCTATCTGGAAGACGGCGACTGGGTGGTGCTGTCGCGAGA